>JACPDS010000173.1 GCA_016183885.1 Armatimonadota bacterium | reverse complement strand
TTATCCTCAAGATAAAGATTTAATAACTTTATCTAAAACATTTTATGCCGATAGCGGTCTTGAAACAGCGGTAATAGGATATAGAATGGAAAAAACCCAAGACGATTTATATAATATTTATAAAGTTATTTATCCTTTAAATTATGACCCCAATAATCCGCCCCCTCCAAAGTCAATTTTACTTTTAGGCGAAAGAATAAAAGATTATAATTTAACATTTAGCGAAAAATTATATAATATTAATTTTATATTAGTTTCTAGAAATATTTATCAGCCGGATCTAAATTTAAGCGTCAAAATAATGAGAAGAAAATGATAAAGAATTTTACTCCTTTTTTATTTAAAAAAATCCAAAAAACTATAAATTTAGAAATGTTGTCCATTTTTACAACTCAGTTATCTACTTTGTTTAAAGCCGGGATTTCCATGAGAAAGATTTTAGATGTATTAACCAAACAAACAGAAAATTTAGAATTTAAATCGATAATTAATGAAATTAATAAAGATATATTGTTAAGAGGCATTCAGCTTTCTCAAGCTTTGGCAAGGTTTCCCAAAGCCTTTTCTCCGGTTTATATCGCAATGATAAGGGCGGGTGAAAAAAGCGGAACTCTCATACAAGTTTTGGAGAAAATGGCTGAAAATTATGAAAAAGAAGTTAAACTTTCCAAGCAAACAAAAGCGGCTTTAGTCTATCCTTTTATAATTATCATTTTAGCCGTAATAGCGGTAATATTTATTTTAAAATTTATAGTTCCGGCTTTTTTGCCAATTTTACTTCAAACCCAAATACCTTTGCCATTTGCGACCAAAGTACTTATTAATCTTACCAAAATGCTTAATAATTACCTGGCAATTAGTATGATTTTTATAATATTAATAACGATTTATTTTTTGCTAAACGAGTATTTTAAAACTCCCAGCGGAAAACTTAAATGGAGCATTTTTTTATTAAAAATACCTTTGATTGGAAATACAATAAAGAAAATTGAACTTATAAAATTTTGCAGAATATTTGCTTTATTATATTTATCAGGGGTTCCTTTATTTCAAACTTTAAATATTATAAAAGAAGTTCTGGGGAATGAATTTTTAAAACAAGAGATAGAAGAAGTTATAAAAAGAATTAAAGAGGGAGCAAGTTTGACTTTAGCTTTTAAGCAAAGCAAGGTATTTCCGCTTACATTTGTTCATATGATTGGAATAGGAGAAAAAGCGGGTAATTTAGCCAGAACCCTGCCTAAAATAGCTTCTTTTTATGATATGGAAATTGAATATAATTTAAGCAGTTTAGTTTCTTTAATTGAGCCTGTGCTTATAGTCATTTTAGGCTTAATCGTAGGATTTATTTTAGCGAGCGTTTTTTTGCCTTTGTATAATATTATTGATAAATTAAAAATGTAGGGAGGGAATTTATGCGGTTTTTGAAAAATAGAAGGAGCGGATTTTCTTTTCCCGAGACGGTTATAGCGATTGTCCTTTTATTATTGGGAATATTGATGTTGGGTTCGCTTTACCCGGTTAGTTTTAAAAATTTAACCCGCTCAAAACAAATTACCACAGCTACTTTGTTAGCTCAAACTAAATTAGAAGAAGCCCTTACTCATCCTAATTCTATATCTAACCCAGAAGAAGGAAGTTTTCCGGAAAATTCTGAGTTTAAGTATAAAATAACTAAAGAACCGCTATCATGGAGCAATAAGTTAAAACAGCTGAAAGTGGAAGTTTATCGTTTGGTCGAAGATAAGCCGGTTATTGACTGCGCTTTAGCTCAGCTTGTGCCGGGGCAAAGCCCGGCATGGGAAGTAAGAATAGTTAGTGGAAATTTCGAGGGAGCGCCAAGTGATGGACATACCGATTTAACTACTTATAATTCAAAAACTCCAATAATAATTCCCGCTCAAGGAGGATTATTTATTGATGAAGTTTTTATTTATAGCAGTAAATATAGTGCCACGATAAAAAATATTTCCGGAGGGGCAATTAATGTGCCTTTAGAATTATTTCTAGGAGCCGCAGGAGTTACTGTTTATATTGATGGAAACCAAATCGTACATCGTCAGCAAGTACCAGTTAATTACGCATATTTTCCTTCAAATCCAATTTCTATTCTTCCGGGCCAACATACTCTTGATATAATTGTAGATGATTTAAATTGGCGGGAGAATTCAGCAGTTAGATTGGTTTTTCCGGTTTTTTCCACACAGGGGATAGACTTTATTTCAGCGCCTTAAAATTATATTTCACTTGAACAATATTTTTCCTAAAGAAAGTTAACAAAAAAATCTTGACTTTTCAAAGCCCATTTGATTATAATAATTATGTTTTAATTTTATAGGAGGCGATGATTTGTTAAAATTATCTAATACTTATATTACAAATTATTATAATGAAGTAGATGAGGATATTGTTCAATTGGCTAAAAATGGGGATGAGGGGGCGACAGAACATCTAATTTGTAAATATAAAAATTTTGTGAGAATAAAAGCTAAATCATATTTCTTAGTTGGCGCTGACAGGGAAGATATTATTCAAGAAGGTATGATCGGTCTTTATAAAGCTATTCGCGATTTTAGATTTGACAAACTATCTTCTTTTAGAGCGTTTGCCGAATTATGCATCACAAGACAAATTATTACCGCTATAAAAACCGCTACGCGTCAAAAACATATTCCGCTGAATTCATATATTTCTTTAAATAAGCCGGTTTACGATGAAAATTCAGACCGCACCATGTTAGATATTCTTTCAGTGGCTAAAATTACCGATCCCGAAGAAGTATTTCTTAATCATGAACTTTCTGAAAATTTAAGAGAAAAAATTCAAGAAAATCTAAGCGAATTAGAATCTCAGGTTTTACTTTCTTATCTGGAAGGCAAATCTTATCAGGAAATGTCGGTAGATTTAAATCGCCATATCAAATCTATCGATAATGCCCTGCAAAGAGTAAAGAGAAAAATTGAAAAAACTCTCGGAGATTTAAATTATAACTAAAAACCTAAAATAATATTTTTATTTTTAAATTTTAATTAATTTTAGTTAATTAAAATTTAAAAAATGCCGACGTAGCTCAGCGGTAGAGCTGCTGATTTGTAATCAGCGGGTCGGGGGTTCGAATCCCTTCGTCGGCTCCATATAAGCTTTATAGCTATCAGCTTTCAGCAATTAGGGTGTGCTTTGACTGCTGAAGACTAAATGCCGACAGCTAATAGCTATAAAGAAAGGGCAGGTGGCCGAGTGGTTAATGGCAGCAGACTGTAAAAAGGAGAATTGCTTGTTTGTTGCAGCTTTCTGCGGAAACGCAGAAACAGAAAAAGCTCTCAAATTCAGGGGAACCTGTAAAATGGCAATCCTGAGCGAAGTCTAACTAAAAATTTTAGTTAGAAACGTGCAGAGACTTAATGGGAGCCGTCCTAACGTAAAGTCGAGGACGAAGAGAAAGTCCAGACCACAAACCGAAAGGCCAACGAAAGTTGGAGTGGTAAGAAATCTGCCGCGCGCAGCGCTACGGAGGTTCGAATCCTTCCCTGCCCACCAGAACAATAGCTTATTAGCTGTCAGCAATAATAGCTATCAGGCAATCAACTGCAATCGCTTTAATTGTGCTGAGAGCTGAAAGCTAAATATGCGGGAGTAGCTCAGTGGTAGAGCGCTAGCCTTCCAAGCTGGATGTCGCGGGTTCAAGTCCCGTCTCCCGCTCCATTATTGAAAAAGTATTTAGTGTTTGGTTTTTAGTATTTAGCAGTTAACGGTATAAATAATTAATGAACTTATTAAATGCTAAAAACAAAATACTAAATACTATAAAATCGGCTGGGGTAGCTCAGTTGGTAGAGCACATCCTTGGTAAGGATGAGGTCGACGGTTCAATCCCGTTCCCCAGCTCCAGAAATATAAAAAGTATTTAGTGTGCGGTAGCGCCCGTAGCTCAAATGGATAGAGCGGGGGACTCCTAAGCCTCAGGTTGGAGGTTCAATTCCTCTCGGGCGCACCATAATTAAAGAGGATATAAAAAATTTAAAGCGAATAAATAATATCGAAATTCCAACGAAGAATAACGAAGAATTCAGAATACAGGAGACAGAATAATAATAAATAATTCTAAATTCGAAATATAGCTGAAGGCTGACAGCTGATAGCTGACAGCTTTATATAAAATAAGTATATATAAGGGAGGAAATATAAATATGTCTAAAGCGAGATTTGAGCGCACCAAGCCTCATGTAAATATCGGCACGATTGGTCATGTAGATCATGGAAAGACCACATTAACGGCGGCGATTACGAGTTGTTTGTCAAAGACTGGCTCGGCTAAAGCCTTGAATGTGGATGAGATTGACAACGCTCCTGAGGAGAAGGAGCGCGGTATAACGATTGCTATTTATCATGCTGAATACGAGACGGATAAGCGTCATTACGCGCATGTAGATTGCCCCGGTCATGCGGATTACATAAAGAATATGATTACCGGCGCGGCTCAGATGGATGGAGCGGTTTTAGTGGTGAGCGCGGCTGATGGTCCTATGCCTCAGACTCGGGAGCATATATTATTAGCTCGTCAGGTAGGAGTACCGTATATTGTGGTATTTTTAAATAAAGCCGATATGGTTGACGATCCGGAGTTAATAGAGTTAGTTGAATTAGAATTAAGGGAGTTGTTAACCAATTATGAGTTTCCCGGCGACGATATTCCAATAGTGGTTGGCAGCGCCTTAAAGTCTTTGCAGTGCGGCTGCGGCAAGCGCGAATGTAATAGCTGCGGTCCTATTTGGAAGTTAATGGATGCCATAGATAGCTATATACCAACTCCCGAGCGTCCTATTGACAAGCCGTTTTTGATGTCTGTCGAGGATGTGTTTACGATAACCGGCCGCGGCACAGTCGGGACCGGCCGTGTTGATCGCGGGATAGTAAAGGTTGGGGATGAGATAGAGATTGTTGGTTTAAAGCACGATATTAAGAAGACGGTGGTAACGGGAGTAGAGATGTTCAGGAAGTTATTGGATGAGGGCAGAGCCGGCGATAATGTGGGCATACTGCTGCGCGGCGTAGACCGCAAGGAGATTGAGCGCGGACAGGTATTGGCTAAGCCCGGCAGCATTAAGCCTCATACTAAGTTTAAGAGCGAGGTTTATGTGTTAAGCAAGGAGGAGGGCGGCCGCCACACTCCATTTTTCAAGGGTTATCGTCCTCAATTTTATTTTAGGACTACTGATGTAACCGGAACGGCTAGTTTGCTGATGTAACCGGAACGGCTAGTTTGCCTGAGGGCGTAGAGATGGTGATGCCCGGGGATAATGTTAATTTAGAGGTATCGTTAATTCAGCCTATTGCCTGTGAAGAAGGTTTGCGTTTTGCTATTCGCGAAGGCGGTCGAACCGTAGGGGCTGGAGTAGTAACTCAAATAATTGAATGAAAAAACTTAGAATTTATTTATTTTATTTTTAAAGGAGAAATATTATGGGCAAACAAAGAATGAGGATCCGCTTAAAAGCTTATGATTGCGAGATTTTAGATCAATCGACTGAAAAAATTATTGATATTGCTAAAAGGACTGGAGCAAATATTTGCGGTCCAATTCCGCTTCCTACCAAAAAGAATGTTTATTGCGTATTACGCTCTCCTCATGTAGATAAGAAATCTCGGGAACATTTTGAAATGAGAACTCATAAAAGATTGATTGATATTTATTTTGATCCGAATCAAAAAACTGTCGATGCTTTAATGAGGGTAGATTTGCCAGCCGGCGTAGATATTGAAATTATGGCTTAATGGCTTAAAAGTATATTTTAAAGCTTTATTGGGAGGTTTTATGAAAGGATTAATTGGCAAAAAAATAGGTATGACTCAAATTTTTGGGAATAAAGGAGAAGTTTTACCTGTTACTGTAATTCAAGCTGGTCCTTGTGTGGTTTCTCAAAAGAAAATTAAAGATTTAGACGGCTATACAGCTGTTCAATTGGGATATGAATTTGTTAAAGATAAGAAAATTAATTCTCCTGAAACAGGACATTTTAAAAAAAATAAATTAAAACCTATGAAATATTTAAGGGAATTTATTGTTAAAGATATAGAAAAATATCAAATTGGACAGGAAATAAAAGTAGATATTTTTAAAGCCGGTGAATTAGTGGATGTTTCAGGCGTTTCCAAAGGAAAGAGTTTTGCCGGAGGAATGAAACGCCATGGATTTAGCGGAGGAGGAGCAAGTCATGGTTCTATGATACATCGTCAGCCGGCTTCAGGAGGTTCTACCGATGCGGCTAGAACTTATAAAGGGAAAAGGGGTCCCGGTCATCTTGGAAATGCGAAGAGGACTGTTTCAGATTTAGAAATAGTAAAGATAGATCAAGAGAAAAATTTGCTTTTGGTAAAAGGATCGATTCCCGGCTCTAATGGACGTTTAGTCCTTATCAGGGGATTAGATTCAAAGTAAAAGTTAGGGAGGTTTTTTATGCCGAAAATTAATTTGCATGATTTAGAAGGGAAGAATATAGGAGATTTAGAGCTTAAAGAAGAGATTTTTAATATACCTTTAAATAAAGAGGTAATTTTTAGTTCTTTAATACGACAGCTTAATAATAAACGTCAAGGAAGCGCTTCTACAAAAACAAAAGCGCAAGTAAGAGGAGGAGGCAGGAAGCCATGGAAGCAAAAGGGCACTGGAAGAGCGCGGCATGGCAGTATCCGCTCTCCCATTTGGAAAGGAGGAGGCGTGGTTTTTGGGCCTCATACTAAAGATTATTATTATGATTTACCTAAAAAAATAAAAAATTTAGCTTTAAAGAGTTTACTTTCATATAAATTTAAGAATAATTCGTTAATTATTTTAGATTATTTAAAACTGGATACTCCTAAAACTAAGAATTTTTTAGAGATCTTAAAAAAATTAGAACTTCAAAATAAATCAACTTTAATAATTTTAAAAACTAAAGATCAGATAGTTAAAAAATCAGCTGAGAATATTCCTAAAGTAAAAATAATTAATTTAGAAAATTTAAATATTTTTGACATCTTAAAATCGGAATATTTAATTTTTACTAAAGAATCTCTAAATTCTATAGAGGAGGTTCTTTTATGAAGAAAAATTTTAGAGATATTATTAAAAGACCTTTAATTACAGAAAAAACTATGCAGTATACCGCTTTCAATAAATATGCTTTTGAAGTGGATAGTGTTGCCAATAAAATTGAAATTAGAAAAGCCATTGAAAATATTTTTAAGGTGAAAGTTTTAAAAGTAAATACTACATGGGTAAAAAGCAAGTTAAGGAAGGTGGGCCGCTTTCAAGGCAAGACAACTCCTTGGAAAAAAGCTATTGTTACCTTGAAAGAAGGTAATAAAATTGAACTTGCCGGAGTAAATTTATTTGAACAGTAATAAATAAAAGCGTTAAGATATAAGCTTTTAAGAGTTAAGAATTTATAAAATAACTTAACGGATGAATATAAAAGGAGTATTTAAAATGCCTATAAAAAATTTTAAACCGACATCGCCTGGAATTAGATTTATGACTATGCCGGATTTTTCCGAGATTACCAAAAAGAAACCGGAAGAATCTTTAATTAAACCTTTAAAAAAGAAATCCGGAAGAAACTTTCAAGGCAGAATTACTGTAAGACATAGAGGCGGCGGCGCGCGTCATATGTACCGCTTAATTGATTGGAAGCGCAATAAAGACGGTATTAACGCTAAAGTATTTAGCATAGAATACGATCCTAACCGCTCAGCTAGAATTGCTCTTTTACATTATGTTGATGGCGAGAAAAGATATATTTTGTGTCCTTTAGGGCTTTGCGTGGGAGATAAAGTTATTTCGGGAGAATCAGCGGATATTAAACCCGGCAATGCTTTAAAATTGAAGAATATTCCGCAGGGAACTTTGCTGCATAATATTGAAATTAATCCCGGCCGCGGAGCGCAATTGGTGCGTTCTGCCGGCGGAGCCGCTCAATTAATGGCAAAGGAAGGTAAATTTGCTCATATTCGTCTTCCTTCCGGAGAAGTAAGATTAATTAATTTAAATTGTAAGGCTACGATTGGACAAATAGGAAATATAGAATATGAAAATATTTCTATTGGTAAAGCTGGAAGATCAAGATATCTTGGACGCCGCCCTACAGTTAGAGGGGTAGCTACTAATCCGGTAGATCATCCTCATGGCGGAGGAGAAGCTCGCTCTACGCCGGGGAGGCCCAGCTGCACTCCTTGGGGTAAAGCTACTTACGGCCTTAAGACTCGCAAGAAAAAACCTCAAGATAAAATGATTATTCGCGGAAGAAAGAAAAAATAAAGGAGGAAATAAATGTCAAGATCAGTTAAAAAAGGGCCTTATGTAGATAAAAATTTATTAAAGAAAATTGAACTTTTAAATACTAAAAATGAGAAGAGGGTCATTAAAACTTGGGCTAGAGCTTGTACGGTTATTCCTCAAATGATAGGACATACTATTGCTATTCATGATGGAAGAAGACATGTCCCTATTTATATTGTTGAACAAATGGTAGGGCATAAATTAGGAGAGTTTGCCATTACTCGACTTTTTAGAGGTCATGGAACTCATACTGAAAAAACTACTCAAGTTAAATGAAATTAAGAATGTCTCATCGGAGAAACCTGCTGCCTTAATAATTAAAATAAGAGCGGGAAAGAATTAAAAATAGAGAGGGTTTTATGGAAAAAGAAAGATTAAAAATAAAAAATCAAAAAGAAAAATTAAGCATTAATAAAAAAGAAGGGGAGAAAAAAGAAGCTAAAGCCATAGCAAGATTTATTCATATGACTCCTCGCAAATTGCGTTTAGTCTTAAATGTAATTAGAGGCAAGGATGCGTTTAAGGCTTTATCAATTTTAAAATTCATTCCTAAACGCGCTTCTCGGCCGTTAGAAAAAATTTTAAAATCAGCTATTGCAAACGCGGAAAATAATTTGAAATTAAATTCTGATAAGCTTTTTATCAGTCAAGCTTATGTTGACCAAGGGCCGACTATGAAAAGATTTATGCCTAGAGCTATGGGCAGAGCAAGTTTAATTCATAAAAGAACAAGCCATATAACTATAGTGGTAAGCGAAAAAATTTAAATTTTTTTATTATAAGGAGGGAAATGTGGGGCAAAAAATTCACCCTAGAGGGCTGAGATTGGGTATTATTGATACTTGGGATAGTCGTTGGTTTAGCAAAAAAAATTATATTCAATGGCTGCATGAAGATTTAAAGTTAAGAAAATATATTTCAGAAAATTTAAAGAACGGCGGAGTTTCTAAAGTTGAAATTGAAAGAGCCGATAAAATTAAGGTAATAATTAATACTGCTAAACCGGGTATTATAATCGGGAAAAGAGGTTCGGGAATAGAAGATTTAAGATCAGCCCTAACAAAATTGGTTGGCAAAGAAATAATAGTTAATGTGCAGGAAATAAAACAACCGGAACTAGACGCTAACATAGTTGCTCAAAATATTGTCGATCAATTAGAGAGAAGAGTGGCTTTTCGCAGAGCAATGAAGCAGGCGCTTATGAGAAGTATACGTTCAGGGGCTAAAGGCATTAAAATAGAATGCAAGGGAAGATTGGCTGGAACAGAAATTGCCAGGAGTGAACGTAGTTTTGAAGGTAAAGTCCCTTTGCATACTTTAAGAGCCGATATAGATTATTCGCTTAAAGAAGCTTATACCACTTATGGACGAATTGGAGTAAAAGTTTGGATCTATCGAGGTGATATTTTACCCGCAGTTGTTAAAAAAGAAACTACTTAAGGGGGGATAAATTTTTATGTTATTGCCAAAGAGAGTTAAATATAGAAAACTTCAAAGAGGCAGAATGAAAGGGAAAGCCATTCGCGGATCTAAAATTGTATATGGAGAATATGCTCTTCAAGCGCTTGAACCTGCCTGGGTCATCGATCGTCAAATTGAAGCGGCTCGAGTAGCTATTACCAGATTTGCTAAAAGAGGAGGGAAATTATGGATTAGAATATTTCCCGATAAATCTGTCACCAAAAAGCCCGCTGAAACTAGAATGGGCAGCGGAAAAGGCGCTCCTGAATATTGGGTAGCGGTAATTAAGCCCGGTAGGATTTTATTTGAAATTGGCGGAGTTTCGGAAGATATTGCTAAAGAAGCTTTACGATTAGCCGCTTTTAAATTACCTATTAAAACTAAATTTTTGGATAGGGAAAAGGTAGGTGTAATAGAAAGATGAAGCTTAAAGAGATAAAAAATAAAATGCAGGATATGACAGTTTTAGAATTAGAGCAAAAATTAAATGATTCCAAAGAAGAACTTTTTAATTTAAGATTTCAATTAGCTACTTCACATGGGCAGGCTGTAGATTATTCTAAAATTAAACAAGTGCGCAAGCAAATTGCTAGAATAAAAACTATTTTAAGAGAAAAGGAATTAAGTATTCGCAATTAAGTTTAAATAGCGGGAGGAAATAATGGAAGTAAAAACTCGAGTAAATAGAAAAATTAAAATTGGGCGTATAATCAGCAATAAAATGGATAAAACCGTTGTTGTATCTGTTGAAAGACAGTTTGCTCACCCAGTTTATAAAAAAATATTGAGAAATAATATTAAATTAGCGGCTCACGATGAATTAAAATGTAATTTAGGGGATAAAGTTAAAATTATGGAAACTCGTCCTTTAAGCAAAACTAAACGTTGGAGAGTGGTAGAAATTTTAGAAAAAGCTAAATAAGGGGGAAAAATCCTATTTAAATGAGCAAAGTAAATAAAGAATTCAGTATTTAGAATATTTTTTTAAATTATTCTGTCTTCTGGATTTTGACTCCTGAATTCTTTAAATGAAATTTAGATATTAGAATTTAGAATTTCTTAGTTATAAGGGGGTGGATGAAAAAATGATTCAACAACAAAGTAGAATAAAAGTAGCTGATAACTCTGGGGCAAGAGAAATTATGTGTATTCGAGTGGCAAAAGGTTTTCATCATCGTTATGCTAAAGTGGGAGATATTATTACCGCTTCAGTTAAAGTAGCTTTACCGGGAGCCCAGGTAAAAAAAGGAGATGTTGTTAAAGCGGTAATAGTTAGAACAAAAAATAGAATCCGTAGAGAAGATGGTTCTTTTGTTAGATTTGATGAAAATGCCGCAGTTTTAATTAATGAACAAATGAATCCTCGCGGAACAAGAATTTTTGGGCCGGTTGCCCGTGAATTAAGAGAAAAAGATTTTATGAAAATTATCTCTTTAGCTCAAGAAGTGATTTAAAAAATGTCAAGCGATAAGCTTAAGAAGCGTTAAAAATTGAACAACTTAACGCTTAACACTTACCGCTATAGAAAGGAGATAGATTTATGAATAAAACGCATGTAAGAAAAGGCGATACAGTAATTGTCCTAAATGGGAAAGATAAAGGTAAAAAAGGAAAAATTTTAGGAGTTTATCCTGATAAGGGTAAAGTTTTAGTTGAAGGAATTAATGTTTTTAAAAGACATACTAAACCAAGACCGCCTAAAATTCCCCAGGGAGGAATTTTAGATAAGGTCCTGCCGATTTTTAGCGATAAAGTAATGTTGGTATGTTCTAAATGCGGTATTCCTACTAGAATTAAAAAGAGAATTGAAAATAAAGAAAAATCGCGTATTTGTAGAAAATGCGGAGAAATAACCTAAATAGAATTATTTTAATTTTTATTGGGAGGGAGATTGATGAATAGATTAAAAGAGAAATATAAAAAAGAAATTATCCCGGCTTTAATGAAAAAATTTAAATATAAAAATATTATGCAGGTTCCAAGTTTAGAGAAAGTAGTAATTAGTATGGGAGTAGGGGAAGCCATTTCTAATTCTAAAGTAATGGATAATGCCCTTAGCGATTTATCTTTAATTTCCGGCCAAAAACCAATAATTACTAAAGCTAAAAAATCTATCGCTTCTTTTAAATTACGCCAAGGAATGTCTATTGGCTGTAAAGTGACTTTACGCGGAGAAAGGATGTATATTTTTCTTGACAAGTTATTTAATATAGTTTTACCGAGAATTAGAGATTTTAGAGGACTTTCTTCTAAAGCTTTTGACGGAAAAGGAAACTATTCAATTGGATTAAAAGAACAAATTATTTTTCCCGAGATAGAATATGATAAGATTGATAAAACACGAGGAATGAATATTAATATTATTACATCG
>JACPDS010000175.1 GCA_016183885.1 Armatimonadota bacterium | reverse complement strand
GTTTTATCAAATTTTTTTTCATCTCCCACCAACACAAAAATGATTTTATCGGGATGAAGATATTTTTGAGCGGCTTTTAAAATATCTTCTTTGCTAACGGCTTTGATTTTGCTCAGAAAAGTTTCATAATAATCAAGCGGCATTCTGTCATATTCTAAAAACATTAGCTTGGAAACAATGCCCATAGGATTTTTAAAGCCAAAAATAAAGTTATTGATAAAAGAATCTTTGGCTAACTTTAATTCCTCGTTTGAAACCGGGCCTTTTTTTATTTTTTCAATTTCTTTAAGCATTAATTCTACGGCTTTATGGGTGGTTTCTGTTTTCGTTTCACACCAAGCCGTAAAATTTCCATAATCGCTGGAGAGGGTCTCAAAATGGCTTCCTACCGAATAAGCCAGTCCTTCGTCCGAACGAACCTTGCTCATTAACCGAGAACTAAAAGCACTCCCCCCCAAAATATAATCCATTAACAACAGGGCATATTGATCGGGGTTATTTCTTTTTATGCCTAAATGCCCTAATAAAATATAAGTTTGATTTTGCTCTTTTTGGATTATATTTACTTCTTTTTTAAAATTAAGCTTGACTTGCGGGATTTCTGGAAAATTTAATTCTCCCTTTTCCCATATGCCAAAAACCCTTTTAATTTTTTCTAAGACTTCTTTTTTATTAAAATCCCCGCAAATGGCTAGATAAATATTGTTGGGATGAAAATAAATTTTGTGAAAATTTATTAAATCCTCTCGAGTAATTTCTTTAACTACCTTCCAATCTAATTCCCTGCCGTAAGGATGCTCTTCATAAATGGCTCTTAAAAATTCTCGAGAAGAAATGCCGGAAGGATCATCGTTTTTTCTTCTTAAACTTTCTTTAATTTGACTTTTAGCCAGGTTTAGTTGAGCTTGGTCAAAAGCCGGATACATTAGCACCTCGGAAAATAAATTTAAGCCTTTATCAAAATCTTTGGATAGTAAATTTAAATAAGCGCTTCCATTTTCAACGCCGATCGAAGTTTCTAGGGATGCTCCAATATATTCTAATTCTTTGTTTAATTCTTCGGGGGCATAGCTTTTTGTCCCCCCCATGCGCATTACTTCCCCCGTAAGTTCAGCTACTCCATATTTTTCTTTTTTTTCATAAATGTTTCCCGTTCTAATAATAGCCTTTAAGGTAATTAAGGGCAAAGAATGATCTTCTTTTAAATAAATAATCATCCCGTTATCTAAAACTATTCTTTCAAGATCTTTTCCCGCTTTAGGAACCTGCCATGATAAAGGCGGATATTTAAATTTAGAAATAATTTTGCTCCCCGGGGATAGAGGTTTTTTTTCTTTGCTAATTTCTCTTTGATGAACTTCTGCAAAATTATGAGTAATTAATAAGACTAAAAATAAAACTAAAAATTTAATTTTTTTCATTTTTTGCCTTCCTTCTTAATCGATACTAGGGCAGCTACGGTGCGATTTTTTTTAACAAAATATTTTTGAGCCGCCAGCTGAATATCTTTCGGGGTAATTTTTTTTAGTTTTTCTCTTTCGTCAAAGTTTTTCCATGAGCCGGTAAGCGCCTGAGCATAACCTAATTGAAAGGCCATTCCCAAATTAGAATCAAGACTTCTTATAAATTCTATGTCGATTTGATTTTTAATTTTATTAAGCTCCCAATCGCTTGCAGGGTTGATTTTTAAATTTTCTAATTCTTGATAAATGGCTTCTTCTAATTCTTGGAGGCTATGGGGCGCCTTGGGATAAGCCTGTATAATAAAATAGTTTCCCAGTCTTCTGGAAAAATTAAAAGCTGAAACATCTAAGGCAAATTGTTTTTTTTCAATTAAATTTTTATAAAAACGGCTTGTTCTCCCTAAAGATAAGATTCTGGAAATAATTTCTAAAGCATATTGATCTTGTGTCCCGAATTTTGGACCATGAAAACCAATTAAAATTGAAGGCTGGGCGTCGAATTCTACTTCTATCCGATGCTCTCCCGCTTGAGGGGGCTCAGAGGTGAATACATCTTTTGGTTTATTTTGAGGGGGAATATCTTCAAAATATTTTTTAATTATTTTTATGGCTTCATCTCCTTTTAAATCACCCGCAAGCACCATTACGGCATTATTGGGAGCATAATAATATTTAAAATAATCCGCTACTTCATCTTTGCGCATATTTTCTAAATCGCTTGCATAACCCACTACTTCCCAATGATAAGGAGAAGCGGTATATGCGGAAAGCATAAATTCTTCCCAGAGTTTTCCTTCGGGTTGAGTATCGGTTCTTAAACGGCGCTCTTCATAAACCACATCGCGTTCTGAATAAAATTCTCGAAAAACTAGATTTTTAATCCGATCCGATTCTAAAAAAGCCCAAAGTTCAAGACGGTTGGCCGGCAGGCTTACATAATATTGTGTGCCATCCCAGCCGGTGGAGGCATTAAGTCCGCTTCCTCCGTTTTTTTGATAAATCCCCCAAAGCTCATCTTTAATAATGTATTTTCTTTGCTCATCGATTAACTTTTTTATTTTAAATTTTAAATTTTCAATTTTTGAGAGATCTCCTTTTCCATATGCGGTTAAAAGTTTTTCTTTTTCTTTTTCGATTTCTTTATAAATCTTATCAATTTCTTTGATTAAGGGTAATTCTTTTTGATAATTCCAAGTTCCCAGACTTTTTGTTCCCTTAAACATCATATGTTCTAATAAATGGGATGCCCCCGTGACGCCCGGCCATTCGTTAACGCTCCCAACCTTAAATTGAATATAACCTGTAAAAATCGGAAAATTATGCTTTTCTAAAATTAAAACCTTCATTCCATTTTTTAAAGTATATTCTTTAATATTTAGCTTAAGGGAAGAAGCAAAAACCATGCCGGTTAAAAGAAAAATTAAGACTAATAATTTTACAAGCTTATTTAGCATTTTTAACCTCCTGATTTTGATTTATTCTTGACAATTCGGGCAAAAATATGTCCCTCTTTGACCTAAGATTATTTTTTGAATTATGCTTTTACATCTTGGGCAATTTTCTCCTGCTTTGGCATAAACTTGATGGTGTTTTTGAAACCCCCCTAATTTTCCGCCTAAAGTTTGGTATTGTTCGTCCCGAAGGGAACTGCCTTTATAAAAAATAGCTTTTTTAAGAATTTCTTTAATAGCTTGGTAAAGGGCTTGGATCTCGCCTTCTTTAAGGCTTAAGGTTTTTCTTTGGGGATGAATTTTTGCCTTAAAGAGAATTTCACAGGCATAAAGATTTCCAATTCCGGCAATTTTGGTTTGATCGATTAAAAATAATTTTAAATTAGCATTTTTTGATTTGAGCAGGGCTTTAAATGTTTCTAGTCTAAACTCTTTGCTCAAGGGTTCAATTCCTAATTTTTTAATTCCTAAAATATCCGAAAAATCTTCCTTAAAAGAAAGTTTAAATTCTCCAAATTTTCGCAAATCCTGATAAATTAATTGATCCCCCCCTTCAAAATAAAAAATTAAATGCGTACTTTTTGACGGAGGAAGTTTATTTTTCGCAAAAATTAATTTTCCGGTCATTCTAAAATGAATAATTAAGCTTGCTTTTTTTAATTTTAAAATTAAATATTTTCCGCGCCTTAAAATGTCTTTTATCTCTTCGCCCGCTATATATTTTTTAAAATCCCCCAAAGATATATTTTTAATTAATTCGGGCGTAAAAATTTCTAAAAAATTTATTTTTTTTCCTAAAATTTTATCAAAAAGTTCTTGTTTAATGGTTTCTACTTCTGGAAGTTCGGGCACTTAAATTTCTCCCCAGTTAAATCCCGAGGCTAAATTTACTTTTAAGGGCACTTTTAAGGGATAAACTTTCTGCATAACTTCTTTAACGATTTTTTGTGTTTCTTCTAATTTATTTTTAGGCATTTCAAAGATTAATTCATCGTGAATTTGTAAGAGCAATTTTACATTTTCTTCTTTTTTAAAAATTTTGCCAAGCGCAAGCATGGCAAGTTTAATTAAGTCTGCGGCGCTTCCTTGAATGGGGGTATTGATGGCTATTCTTTGGGCTAATTTGCGAATGGTAAAATTGCGCGAATTAATTTCCGGAATTTCTCTTCTTCTGCCTAAAAGCGTATAAACCGCTTGATTTTTTTCTGCATCCCTAATTAAGTCTTCCATGAATTTTTTAACTCCCGGATAATATCTAAAATATTCTTCGATATAGGCTTTCGCCTGGGCTTTGGTAATTTTTAAACTTTCCGCTAATCCATATTCGCTCATTCCATAATTTATTCCAAAATTAATTTCTTTGGCTTTGCGTCTTTCGATTTCCGCAACTTCTTTTTCTTCTTTTAAAGAAAATATTGCGCGGGCTGTTTTAGCGTGAATGTCTTGATCCTCAATAAAAGCCTGGATTAAATTAAAATCTCCGCTAAAATGCGCTAAAATCCGCAATTCGATTTGTGAATAATCTGCGGAAAGCAAAATATTTCCTTCTTCTGGAATAAAAGCCCTTCTTATTAATTTGCCCATTTCTGTTTTAATGGGGATATTCTGCAAATTAGGATTGCTGCTGGACAATCTTCCCGTGGAAGTTATTGTTTGATTAAATGATGTGTGGAGCCGCCGGGTTTGAGGGTTAATTAGTTTTGGCAAAACATCGGCATAGGTGGATTTTAATTTAACTAATTCGCGGTGTTCTAAAATTTTTTCGCAAATTGGATAAGAAAAAGCTAAACCGGATAAAGTATGGGCGTCGGTACTATATCCTGTTTTAGTTGTTTTTCCCCCTTGAAGCTTTAATTTTTCAAATAAAATTTCCCCCACCTGTTTAGGCGAATTTAAATTTAATTCCTGTCCGGACAAACTAAAAATTTTTTTTTGTAAATTTTTTAATTTTTCTTCTAAATTTTTAGAGAGTTCATTTAAATATTCTCCATCGATTTTAATCCCGGATATTTCCATATCCGCTAAAATAAAAATTAAGGGGAGTTCTAAATTGAAGTATAAATTTATTAAATTATATTTTTCTAATTCTTTAAGCAATGCGGGATAAAGCCTTAAGATGTTTCCGGCATAGTTTGCCGCTAAATGCGGAATCTTTTCTGTTTGATTATTTTTAATTGCTTCTTCAATATTTTCTAAATTTAAGTTTAAATAAAAAGAAATCATTGTAGATAATTTTGGGCTTCTTTCCGGATTAATTAAGTAAGAGGCGATCGATAAGTCAAAAATATTCACTAAATTAATTTCAATTTCTTTTAAAAAAGAAATTAAGCTTTTTAAGCTAAAGCCTATTTTAAGGATTTCAGGCGCCTCTAAAAGGGGTTTTAATTTTTTTAAAAACTCTTTATCGATTTTTTTAAGATAAAAGTTTTCACTCTCTATGGAAATAGCCAGGCTTAAAAATTTATTTTCTTTAACTATTCCTAAAATTGAAATATTTTTTTCTTTTTTTATTTTTTCTTCCATGCTCTCAAAACTATTTAAGTTAATTTCTTGAAAATCAGCTTCTTCTGTTATTAAAAAATTTGTTTGCGCCCCTGGAGCAATTTTTTTTAATAAACTTTTAAATTCTAAATTTTCTAAAATCTTTCTCCATTCGTTTTCCATGGGGGGCCTTAATAAACAATCCTCCCAGCTTAAATTAAGCTCGAGGTCGGTTTTTAGCGTAACTAAATTTTTGCTTAAAAAAGCTTGTTCTTTATATTCTTTTAAAAGTTCTTTTTGTTTTAGGGGCAATTTATCTAAATTTTTGAAAATTTCTTCTAAATTTTCAAATTGATTGAGCAATTTTATGGCTTGAGCTTCGCCAATCCCGGGCACTCCTTTAATATTATCGCTGGGGTCTCCTCTTAATGCTTTATAGTCAATTAATTGCTGGGGCTCTAAATTAAATCGTTCTTTAATTTTTTCTTGGTTATATAAAATTAAATCGCTAATTCCTTTTTTAAGCATTAAAATATTAATGCGGGGATTAACCAATTGTAAAAAATCTAAATCTCCTGTTAAAATTAATATTTTAAACTTTTCTTCGCCCGTTTTAGCTAAGGTGGCCAAACAATCATCGGCTTCATATCCTTCTTTCCAATAAATCGGAATTTGGAGGGCTCTTAAAATTTTTTCAATTAATGGCAGTTGAAAGGTTAAATCTTCGGGTTGTTTTTGCCTCTGAATCTTATATTCGGGATACTTTTTTAAGCGCTCATATGGAATGCCCTTGTCAAATGCCGCTGCAACATATTGGGGTTTTTCAAGTTCAATAATTTTTAAAAGCATATTGGTAAAACCATAAACCGCATTCACGGGCTGCTCTTTTGAGGTTTTTAGGGGGGGCAGGGCGTAAAAAGCTCGATAAGCCAGTCCCTGGCCATCGATTAAAAGCAATTTAGGATTTTTCATTTTAGCTTAAGTTTTTTTCAATTACGCCGGCCAGCTTATTTGCCAGGCTTTTTAGTTCGTTTTGATCGGGGCCTTCCGCCATTAACCTCACAATTGGCTCTGTTCCC
>JACPDS010000172.1:2429-3847 GCA_016183885.1 Armatimonadota bacterium | reverse complement strand
TCCATAAAAGCCCCATAAGCCGCTCCTAATTTTAAAGCAAATTCAGGAGTAATTTCAATATTAGCTAATCCTTGAATACCGTTAACTCCAAATAACGAACCAGGCCATTTCCCCCCCCAAATTAAACTCATACTAACATTGGCTCCATCTTCAATATTTTTTCCCGGCCAAATTTTAATTTGGGGTTGGATGATACTCCCTTGTCCAATAAGACAGTGATCTCCTAAAACCGCCCCTTCAAAAATTATTGAATAGGCTTTAATAGTATTCCCCTTGCACACGATACATTCGGTAAGCTGGCTTTTCTTGCCAATATACACATTATCCCAAATAATTCCCCTGTTAATGTTTATCCCTTCTTCTAAAATACAATTTTCGCCAATCGAAGAAAATTCTTTTATTAAAGAATTTTCTTTAATACGGCAATTCTTGCCGATAATTATAGGACCTTGAAGTTTAACGCTGGGGTGAATTTCCGTTCCTTCTCCTATCCAAATACTATTTTCTAATTTCTTGCCCTTAAATTCAACATTAACTTTTCCGGCTAATATATCGTAATGAGCTTGACGATATTGCTGGAGATTGCCAATATCGCACCAATATCCGCCGGTAACGCATCCATAAAGAGGCAATCCTTTCTCTAATAAAGACGGAAAAAGATCTTTGCTGAAATCATAAACTTTTCCGCTTTCAATATATTTAAGAACTTCCGGTTCTAAAACATAAATTCCGGTATTAATAGTATCGCTAAAAACCTCTCCCCAGCTGGGTTTTTCCAGAAAGCGTTTTATTCTTTGTTCTTCGTCAATGATTACCACTCCATATTCAAGCGGATTTTCAACTTTAGTTAAAGTTAAAGTAATTAAAGCTTTCTTTTCTTTATGAAAATTAATAACTTTGGCAATATCAAAATCCGTTAAAGCGTCTCCGCTAATAATAATAAACGGCTCATTTAAATATCTTTCTATTTTTTTGATGCTCCCCGCGGTTCCCAAGGGCTCTTCTTCTATGGAATAAACAATTTTTATTCCGTAATCCGAACCGTCCCCAAAAAAACTTACAATTTCGTCAGCCAGATAATGCAATGTTACTATAATTTCATTGATATTATGCTTCTTTAAAAGTTCAAGAATATACTGCATTATGGGCTTATTTCCTAAAGGAACCAATGGTTTCGGACGGTTTAAAGTTAAAGGACGAAGTCTGGTCCCTTCTCCGCCAGCCATTACTACGGCTTTCATTAATGATTACCCCCGATTTTAGTAGAAACTTATGAATAATTTAATTTCCACTAATTTTTATATTTACCTTTTTTAATTATCTTTAAAGATTATATATTTTAAAAGGATTTTTAATATTTAAATAGAATTTTTTAAATATTAAATTTTAAGAAAGAATATATTAATATGCTTAAAATT
>JACPDS010000172.1:0-2380 GCA_016183885.1 Armatimonadota bacterium | reverse complement strand
AAAAAAAAAAAAAAATTAAAGAATTCATTATAGGAATAAATAATAAATTTTCTCCTTTAATTAAGAATATAAAATTAGAATATTTTAAAAAGTTAAACCTTAATTTAAATTTTGAAGAATGGCTTAAAAATAAAAAAAATGAAGAAGAATTTACGGGAGAAATTTTTCCCATTGATATCAATAATTTATTTTATTATAAATTTCATAATAAAAAGAAAATTTTTGAAGCGGGCTATATTTCACAAGGAGAATTTAAGGAATTTGATAATTTTATTAAAAAAATTGAACAAACTTTAAAAGAATTGGATATAAAATTTACAGCATGGATTCCTTTAGGTTCTTTTTTAGAAATTAAAGAAACATTAAAGAAATACGCTGTAAAAATTACACCTACCGAAGAAGAATTTAAAGCTTCCAGAGAACTGCAAATAAAAAACGCTTATGAACTTTTATCTATTATTCAAAAGGGAGAAAATATTAATTTAGCTAAACTATTTGATTCTCATCTAGAAGCTTCTATTATAGAGCAGCTGCTTATTAAATTTGAAAAATTAAATTTAATTATTAAAGATTATGTTTTATTTTGCAAAAAAAGCGGCCAGCAAATTTTAAGAGTATCGACTAAATCAGCTATAGAAGAAGCTTCGGAAAAAGCTTTTAAATGTTTTATTTGCGGAAATTCTATCGCGGTGGAAAATGTGGGAGAGATAATTTCTTGTTCTGAATTTGGCAAAAAAATGCTTTCCGGAGATTATTGGTTAATAACGCGGATTTTAGATTCTTTAAGACATCTGGGGATTAAAAGTGAAGATATTTATTTTTATACTTATGAAAATCTGCATAGTTTTTTAATAAATTTAAATCAAAAGATAATTTCCCTGGTTTTTACCAATCAAAAATTAACCTTGGAAGAAGTTTATTTAATTAATGCCCAAATTAATACCTATAGTATCAATCATTTAATAGTTATCTATCCGGAAAATATTTTCCCTTTAATAAAAAATTATCTAGAAAACAATAATCCCGAGGTTTCTTTTTATTTTATAGAGAATTTAAAAGAATTAGAACATAAAATGGAAGAATCTTATATTTTTATCGAAAAAAACCACATTAAGGAAATTATTGAGCCGTTTAATTCTCTTACCTTGATTGATATTCAAGAATTAATCTTAAACAAAATTTATTCTCAAGGCAAAGTATTAGAGGATACTCCTAAAGGCAAAAAAGAAAAAAAAGAATCTCTTAAAAATTAAAGATTATTTTTATTCATCTCCCCCGCCGCCTGAGGAACGGGGAATTTTTTGAATAAGTTTTGTGAATTCCTCTCCAATATCAATGGATTTTTTAACTTTAAAGCTCTTTCCAATTTGTTCTAAAATAAGCGATTTCTCTTTCCAGTCTTCTTCAGGAGAAGTTAGCAAAATTAAAGTTCCCTGTCCCAATGGCATTGGAGTTATTGGTCCAGCCATACTATTGTGAACTTCTGAGAGAACTTTTCCATGATAAATTTTTTCATTGAGTTTAAAAGTAAACTCTCTAAAAATTCTTCTTTCTTCGCCAAGTTCAGTGCCCTTTGGACCTTCTTTTTCTTCCTTAATAATGTTAAATTCTTTAATCCCCTCGGGCAGATTTTCTTTGATTAATTTTTCCGGATCTTTACGGCTTCCAATGCTTGCAAAGTTTTGTCTGGAAAACTGGGTTAAACCGGACGGATCGGAAGGATCATAAACTTTTACTCCGTTAGGATAATGTTGGCTCCTGAATATATTATTTTTAAGTTGTTCTCCCTGCCATCCGCCAGGCACACCGATTTCCACATCATTTGGTTTTCCAAAACCCTGAATAATGAATTCAAAAGTAGTTAAACCCACTTCTTTTTTTTGCGATGGAGTTTGATTTGGCGGCGGCGCTTGCGGCGCAGTTTGGGCCGCTTGATTTGGAGGTTTTTGACCTTGCGCCGGTGTAGTTTGCTCCGCTTGAGACGGTGTCTGAGGAGTTTTAGGGCTTTCAATTTTCTTGGATATAATATTATCCCAATTGGTAGGTTCTCCGACTTTCTTCATTGTTCGATTGCTGAAATATCCATCTTTTTCTTTAGTTATAGTGGTATCTAAAGTTTGATTAACGATTTTATCTCCTTTAAAATGCTCATAATGTTTAGACATGGGGTTTTTATTTTTATCTAAAGTATAAGTAATTCTTTTTCCTTGAGGAGGATTAACGGAATTATTTACAATAGTTTGAATAAGCTCTTCCCCTTTTAATTCTAAATAAATAGTTCTTTTAGGGTTTTGAGGGTCCTTAATCTCTTTATAATTCTCTCCCCCAAGCGTCTTTAATAATTTTTTAACATCTTGATTAACTTCTTCTAATTTTTTAA
>JACPDS010000169.1 GCA_016183885.1 Armatimonadota bacterium | reverse complement strand
TAATAATTAAATTTTTTTTTGTTCTTTCTCATTTAAAGTTGGTAAATTAAAGTTGGTAAATCTGTTTTTTTTATTCCCTCTCCCATGATGGGAGAGGGCGAGGGTGAGGGTGATACAAACAATGCTTCCTTATATCCTCTAATACTCCCTCTATGTTTGTTAATACATCATTGTTCCAGTATCTTAAAACAATAAATCCCTGTTCATTAAGCCGCTTATCCCTTTCTTCATCTTTCTCTTTTTGCATTGCATGTTGGCCGCCGTCTATTTCAATTACTATGCCTCTTTCATAGCAGACGAAATCTAATACATAATGTCCCATTGGCTGTTGTCGTCTGAATTTAAGACCCTCCAATTGCCTGTCTCTCAATCGTTTCCATAACTTTCCTTCTGCCTCTGTTAGCCTCTTTCGCAGGCGCTTAGCAATTCCACCAAGATTAGTGTTCATCCTTTTATTTTACCCCTCACCCTAACCCTCTCCCACAAGGGGAGAGGGGATATTAAAGAAGTTCCTCTTCCACCCCGATGCTTCGTTCGGGGTAAACGAAGGGGAGAGGATAAATTCTAGACACTCAATATGAGAAAAAGCCTTTTCTTTATTTTAAAATTGCGCCTAATTCTAAGAAAGGCAAACTTAAAATTAATATTACAGCGGCTATGACAGCGCCTACAAAGAGCATTATTATTGGTTCAAGTAAAGTAGTTAAAGACTGCAGGGTTGTATTTACCTGATATTCGTAAAAATCGGCTAATTTAGTTAACATTAGCTCTAAAGTGCCGGATTCTTCTCCAGAGGCTATCATATTTATAGCTATATTAGTGAATAAACGGCTCTTACGTATATAATTAGCAATCGGCTCTCCTTCATGTAAATTTTTTATTAAATCTAAGAGAGTTTTTTGGACTATTTTATTATCGGTGGTTTTAATTACTATTTCCATAGCTTGAATTATAGACACTCCGCTCCCGTAAAGCAGGCTTAATGTTCTGGCAAATTTGGCAATGGCTAAACGGTGGAATAAATTGCCGAAGAGAGCGTTTCTTAATTTAAAATCGTCAATATATATTTGGACTTTTTCTTCTTTTAAAATTTTTTTTAAGATTGTTATTAAAAGTATTATTAAAATAGGGAAAATAAACCATATTTTTGATAAAAAAATTCCGATTGCAATGAAAATTTTAGTCGGTAATGGCATAGTGCCCTTTAGCCCGCTATAGACGCTTTCTAAGCGGGGAACTCCAAAAGTAAGAATAATAAATGTAATAAATAAGGCAAAAGTTAAAACAATTCCGGGATAATAAAGAGTGCCTATGACTCTTTTTTTTATATTTTCGTTATTTTCAATATATTTTGCCATTTCCAGCATAGTTTCAGGCAGTCTTCCGCTTTTTTCTCAGGCTTGGATCATTGATATATAAAGTTTAGAAAATATTTCAGGATGATTGTTTAAAGTATCGGAAAATGTATTCCCTGAATTTAATCCATTTGCCAGATCTAAGAGAATTTGTCTTAAGGGAGAAACTTCCATATCGGCAATCATCATATCTATAGCTTGTTTTAAGCTGATTCCGGCATTTAACATTGCGCCTAATTCTTGCGTGAATGTGAGCAGATTTTCGGTTTTAATATGCAGTTTTCCGCCTTTAAATATGTTTAAGATATTTTTTGAATGGTTAAGTTTAACTTCAATTAATTTAGTAACGAGCAGATTTCTTTCAGAAAGTATTTTGATGGCGGTTTCTTTATTTATAGTATTTATAATGCCGGAAGACTTATGACCTAAATTGTTCCGGGCTTTAAAGATAAACTGCGTCATAATAATATTATTATATTCATAATGTTTTATTCTTCAATAGTAAGATTAAGCACTTCATCCAGGCTGGTTATGCCGGCGAATAATTTTTCAATAGCGCTGTTTCTTAAACTGATAAAATTTTGTTCCATTAAAGCGATTTTTTTTATTTCTTCTTGAGTAATTTGATTAAGTTGAAGGTGGCGCATTTGAGGGGTAATTTCTAATAATTCAAATATAGCTATCCGCCCTTTATATCCTAGGTTGTCGCAAGCCGTACAGCCTTTAGGTTTATAAAATACCGCTTCTTTTGGAGGAATATTAATTCCCAGATCCGCAAAATTGGTTAAATCCGGAGTAAATTCAGTTTTACAGTTTGAGCATAGACGTCTTAAGAGGCGCTGGGCAAGAACCGCGCTTAATGAGGAGAGCAGTAAATATGATTGTATCCCCATATCTAAGAGGCGTGTGACGGCGGATATAGAATCATTAGTATGCAGAGTGCTTAATACTAAATGGCCGGTTAATGAAGCCCGCATGGCAATTTCAGCCGATTCAAAATCGCGGATTTCTCCTAACATTATTATATCGGGATCTTGACGTAAAATTGAACGCAGGCCTTTAGCAAATGTGAAGTCGATTTCATTTTGCACCTGGATTTGAGTAATTCCGTCTAAATGATATTCAACAGGGTCTTCAATAGTAATGATTTTCTTTTCCGGCTTATAAATATATTTTAAAGTAGCATACTGCGTAGTAGTTTTTCCCGAGCCGGTCGGTCCTGTAACCAGCACTAAACCATAAGGTTTTTTAATTATTTGTTTGTAGAGATTTAACATAGGGGCAGAAAAACCTAATTCTTCTAAATTTTTTAAGAGACTTTTTGGGTTTAATAAGCGGATTGACACTTCTTCTCCGTATATATTAGGAATAGTGGAGATGCGCAAATCATATTCTTGATCATTAATTTTAATAGAAGCGCGTCCGTCCTGAGGCAGTCTATGTTCCGCTATATTTAAACCGGAAATAACTTTTATGCGTGAAATAATAGGAAGGATAAGATTTAACGGCGGAGCTGGAAATTCATGAAGGATTCCGTCTATACGATAACGCAGTATTGCTTTATCGGAAAATGGTTCGATATGAATGTCGCTGGCCTCAAGATTTACCGCCTGGCTGAAAATATAATTTACCAGTTTAATTACAGGAGCTTCCTGATCTTCAATATGCACTTCCTTTTTTGCTTCTATTGTTTTTTCTCCCGCTTGCTTTTTACCGGCTATAGATTTCATTGTTTGAAAAGCTTGTTCTTTGGCAAGATAATTTCTATTAATAGCTGTTTCTATATCAGGGGAGATAGAAAATACCGGTTCTATTGTAAGGCCGGTCAATTGTCTTAAATAATCTTGAGCTTCTAAATTTTCTAGATTTGAGAAAGCCACATATAATTTATTTTTTAATATAAAAAGCGGAAGTATTGAAAAGCGCCGGGATGTTTCTTCGGGAATTCTCCTCAAGACTTCTATTTCAGGATGATAATGCTCTAATTCTAAAGAAGGAAGCTTATAATATAAGGATAATTTTAAGAGCAGGTCTTTTTTGGAAATAAGATTTGAATTAATCAGGAATTCGAAGGGACTTTTTCCTTCAGATTCTTCTTTTTTGGCAAGTTCTAAATCTTTTTGACTGACTATTCCGGTTAATGCTTCTGTCCAGGCACTCATTCTTCCTGCCTTTTTAAATTAAATTTAGTAATTATTTTTTAAGGTTAAACCTATAGCTATTTTATAAATATTATTTTCTAATTTGGATAATTTTAAGTTTCCGGGCTTAATTTGATTCCATGTATCTATTATTACGGGTATTTTTAGATATTCAGAGATACATTTATCTAAATTTTTAAGATTTGCGGTTCCTCCCGAAAGTAAAATCATTTTTATATTTTGATTTTTTTCAGGGAATTGTTTAGAAAAAAAATCAAATGATTTTTTAACTTCATCCAGCCATTGCATTAGAAAAGGTTCGATAGAGACTTCTCTTTTAATTGCGTCATAATTTAACTTATACTGCTCGGCTTCTTTCCATGAGGATTGATCGGACATTTGAAAAGCATAGGTATGGGTAAATTTGAATCCTATATGAATTAAAGCAAAGAATTGTCTTGGCGGCATTTTATGGTTCTTGTAAAATTCGCGCACCAGAGCTAATTCAGGAATTTCCGTTTTATTTATCTGTAAGCCGCATTTTTCAAATAGTGCTTTTATTTCTTCGGTTATTTTTTTTTTAGCGGCTACGAAAAAAACCGCGCTTTTTGATTTTCCGCTTGTAATTTGGGGCACTGGAATATAGGATAAAGTTATTTGTTCTAAAGGAAAAGGGATATATTTTATTGCTATTGAAGGAACGGCAACTTCTAATTCTTCATTAGTTAAAGGAGGCAGTTCAATATAGCGGGAAATAATTTCTTCTCCTTGAACGGCGGTATTAACAAGGTGTTTAAAATCATGGTATTCTTTTTGGCAGGTTTTAATCAGTTCGGCGAGTTTTTGATTAAGCCGTTCGAAGCCGATGATTTGATCTTTTTCTTTGCGTTCGGGCAATATTTCCAATGAACATAAATATTGAACAGTTCCGGAATAAATTTCTGCCACAGCGTATTTTAAACTATCTTCTCCTACATCTATTCCCGCCATCAGCTGTTTGCGGAACAATATTTTTTTACCTCTCTTAAAATTATAATTAAAGTTTAAAACTAAATTTTTAAAATTTATTTAATAATTAATTTTTCTATATTCAGATTTATTTTTCCTTTACAAAAAAAATAAAATATGCTATACTTAATTGTATTTATTATTTAAGTTATCTAAAAAGTAGAGTGAGCGGCCGCCTGCATATAATTTTTTCTCTATA
>JACPDS010000168.1 GCA_016183885.1 Armatimonadota bacterium | reverse complement strand
CAAGCGTGCTGTTCGGGTAACCTGTGGTATATGAATTTATCGCTGACATAGATTGCCCCTCCCCACGTTGTCTTTCTATCGGGGCTGTTCAAAAAGCCCCTGAACAATCATATACGACTACGCTAAAATTTCGCTGAAATTAAAAGAAGAGCAACGAACTTCAGACAGATTCTTCCTTTGCGCAAACAGGAAGCCCCCCCTCTGAACCGGAATGCTCAAGGAACAAAAAATATGTGGTTATAAGTATAGCAGAGGGCGTTTACAAATTGATTACAAGCAAGCAGAGACGCAAAATTTTGCGTCTCTGCTTGCAGCAATTTAGCTATCAGGGGACCCGGGCTGAGGGCTAATATTGCTGATAGCTGAAGGCTGTTAGGGAGGGGTTTAAGAGAAAATGAAGGTTAAGATTGATTATGGGAAGATTAAGTCTGAGGGAAGAGTTATTCTGTGCGCGGAGCGGGGGAAGGAGATTAAGGCGTGGGATGAAATCCGCGCAGGGCTAAGGGAATACGAATTATTGGGGCTTGAGGAGGCCGGGGTTTATTGGATTTATCTGATGTTTTGGTGGAGAGGGAAGTTGTATATTGTTTCTGGGCAGGTCAAGATTCCGAAGGAAAAGGAAGTGGTTCTCGATTTAAGGGAAAAACGGCTTTATGAATATCCTGATATTTCTGGGGGCGAACGGGGGAAGATTCTCAAGATTATCGAGGAGGCGGGGTTTAAGGGTGTTTCTCTGGAGGCGACTGACTCCGTGGTTCGAGTTGGGATGGAGCCGAAGGAGATTGATTCGAATTCGGCTGTTCTTGAGAGTATTCAGGTTGATAAAGAAGGCGGAGTGCTTTATTGTTTTAGCTGGTGGTGCCCGGGAGGGACAGAGGAGGAACCGCAGCCGGATGAAGAGGAGCCGTGGGAGGAACCGGCAGATGAGACGCCGGAGGAGTATTCAGCGAAAGGTGGGCGTCAGCGGCAAAAAGCTGTCAGCAATATCAGCGGTCAGCTTTCAGGAATCGGGGGGCAGTTGTCATTCTTGGACGGAAAGGCTTTTTTCTTGTGGGTCAAGGAGTGGGGTCAGGGGCGGTTTAATGTGACGATCGGGAAGCAAATTCTGCCTTTGGGGTTGTTGGTTATGGAACTGCCGGAGATTTTGAGGATTGTTAAGGGGATTGGCTGGGCGGTTAATCGGTTAAGCAGGGGTTAGCAATAATAGCGGTCAGGGAGGGCTGGGGCGCGGGGCAAGCCCCTACAGAGCTGGAAGGCGAAAGGTTTTGAAACAACCTGCTAGGTTTTCTTTCTTGGGCTATGCAAATACCAGCCGATGACCTTTGGGCTTGGGAATCGGGTCTTTGAATTCCTTAGCAGTTTTAATCCACAATTTCATTGCTTCCTTGATATTCGCAAGGGCGGCATCATAAGTGTCGCCGTGAGCCATACACCCAGGAAGCTCGGGGGTCTCTGCGATAAAAGCTTGGTCTTCTTCGCTCCAGTAGATAATTATTTCGTATTTGTCCATCAGAATTCACCTCCGAGTTTGTATTTCAGGAGAAGATGTCGAACTTGCCGCACTTGATATGGCTTGGCTTTGTTTCCCTCCTGTTGAAGGTTAATTTTCTCCTCGATTCCAGACTTTCTGAAGATATGATGACTGCCGCTGACGCGCATATCGAAACCTATGTTCTGTAAAAGTTTGCATAAGTCATCAAATGAGATATTCGCATCGGCCTGGCCAGTTAGTATCTTTCGGATTAACTGTTTGTGTTTCGCCATGAATTCAATTTATTGCAATTACTCCGTTTAATGCTTATCTATCCGCACACGCACGGGTTTTTTTATTATATTATGAGTAAAAACTTTCTGTTTGTCAAGACGCTGTCTGCGTTTTATACATATGCACCTTTCTTTAATTCTTATTTTGCTTCATTCTATCAATGGTGCACATGTATCTGAACTTTTTCAGTGAGATGATGGGGTCAGGTCTTGCATTAATACATTTTATTGCTGCAAAATTTTATTTAAATTTTTATTTAGTTGATTTTTTTCTTCTTTTAAAATTTTCTTTTCATAAATTTTAAAGAAAGGATAATAAAATAATAAAATAATAAAAAAATTAATTAACATTAAAATAGCTGCTTTAACGCCTCCTCCGGTAACAATATAAGCTCCAACAGGAACGGGGACGGCAAAAGGAATTAAAATATAAATTCTTTCTATAAAGTTGAAATACAAAGCTAAATAATTTATTAAAGCCAGAATTAAAGGAGCGCTGATAAAAGGAATTGATAAGATAGGATTCATTATTAAAGGCAAACCATAGGTTAAAGTTTCGTTGATATTAATTAATCCCGGCAGAATACTGATTTTTCCTATTTTTTTTAAATGTTTAGATTTAGAAAAAAACAATAAAAAACATAAAGGCAGGGTTGCGCCTGTTCCTCCAAAAAGGCACCAGTGAAAAAAAGGAGGGGTAATAATTTGGGGCAGTTTTTCTCCCAGATAGGCGGCTTGAATATTATTTTGCAGTAAAACTAAATAAATTGGGCTGACTAATGATCCGATTATTCCCGCTCCGTGGACTCCCATAAACTGCAGGAAACAAATGCAGAATAAAATTAAAAATGCCCATGGCAAAGAGTCCCCGGCTAAAAGCAGAGGTTGAAATATTTGAAAGATTAATTTATGAACCTTTATGCCTGAATTTTCTAAAATTAAAATTAAGCCGGCTAAAATTAAAAAACTAATAATTACGGCGCTTAATGAGCTTAATTTAATTTTTTCATATAAAAATTTTTCCCCTCTTACCAAACTTATTCCCAAGATTATAGCTGCAAATAATCCTCCTTGAGCTAAATAAGTTAAAAGTTCATGGATTGAATTAGATGTTAACGAAATAGATGGAAAAGTTAAAATTAAAAGAGAAAGAGAAAAAAAGCCTGAAAGCATCGGATTTAAATTATAGTATTTAGCTAATTTATAAGCAATTACAAAAGAAGCGCTAATAGCCATTGCTCCTAAACCCGCGCGCAGGGATTCTAAAATTTTTTTATAAAACACTTGATGCGGGGGAATTAAAAAAGAAATTATTAATCCTAAAATTAAAAAATAAAGTGAAATTAAAATTCCATCCCGGATAGCTAAAGTAACTTTTGATTCTATTAAGCGCCGCAGGTAATAAATGATTTTTTCTTTCATCAAAATAAAAGATTCTTAGTTTTAGCTTCTACTCCTTGTATTTTTAAAAGGAGTTAAATTTAATTTTGGAGAAATTTCTCTTAGTGATTGCAAAAAAAATTTACCAAAATTTAGGCTTAACTTCCAAGCAATATCAAGAAATTTTAAAGATTTTAGGAAGGACTCCTACTTCTACAGAATTAGCTATGTTTTCTGTTGAGTGGTCGGAACATTGCGGATACCCGCGTTCTAAGAATTATTTAAAAACTTTGCCAAGTCATAATCATCCTTCTCAGGTGGAACCTAAACAAGGCTCATCTACAGGCGTAGGGGGAATTATCCGCGATATTGTTTCTATGAACGCTAAGCCTATTGCATTATTAGATTCGCTGCGCTTTGGAAATTCAGAAGTTCCTCGGAATTTATATATTGCTAAAGGAGTAATTTCCGGGATTGCTTTTTATGGGAATTGTACAGGTATTCCTACCGTGGGAGGAGAGACTTATTTTAATAATCGTTATCAAGGAAATTGTTTGGTAAATGTATTTTGTTTAGGGATAGCTAAAGAAAAAGATCTAATTAAAAATTCCGCCCAGAGCGGTGATTTAGTATTAGTTTTGGGAGCCCGCACTGGAAGAGATGGAATTGGAGGATGCAGTATTTTAGCTTCAGCGGAATTTAAGGAAGAAGATAAAAAAAGACCGACTGTTCAGATAGGGGATCCTTTTAAAGGGAAGTGCTTAATTGAAGCTACTTTAGAAGCTTTTAAAACAGGCGGCATTTCAGCTTTCAAAGATATGGGGGCGGCTGGATTAACCTGCACCACATCGGAACTTTCCTTTGCATGTAATTGCGGCATGGAAATCGAGCTTTCCAAAGTTCCTCTTAGAGAAGAAGGGATGGAGCCTTTTGAAATTATGATGAGCGAATCGCAGGAAAGAATGCTTGCTATAGTAAAAACTAATAAAGTTGAAGAAATTATCCGAATCTTTCATAAATGGAATTTGGAAGCCGAAGTAATCGGAAAAGTGATTAAAGAAAAAAAAATAATTATTAAAAATTCAGGGAAAATTTCGGCAGAGCTTCCGGTTAAAGAACTTACTAATCCGTCTATAATTAAATTAAGAATTCAAATGCCCGAATATTTAAAAACTGCAAATGTCTTAAAAAATAAATTTTATAAAGAAAAAATAAATTATAAAGATACATTTTTAAATTTACTGGGGAGTCCGAATATTTCCTCGAAGTCTTGGGTTTGGGAAGAGTATGATTATATGGTGCAAACTAACACTGTCATAAGACCGGGAGAAGGAGATGCCGCTGTAATTAGAATTAAAGAAGCAAATTTTGCTCTTGGAATTACTTGTGATGGGAATTCCCGCTATACTTACTTAAATCCTTATTTAGGAGCTCAGATTGCCGTGGCGGAAGCTGCGAGAAATTTAGTTTGCGTTGGAGCCGCGCCTGCAGCCTTAACAGATTGCCTTAATTTTGGCAATCCGGAAAAACCTGATCGTTTCTGGCAGTTTGTTAAAGCTGTGGAAGGAATCGCTAAAGCTTCTAAATTTTTAAAAATTGCCGTAGTTTCAGGAAATGTTTCCTTTTATAATGAAAATCCTAAAAATTCAATTTATCCTACTCCTATTATTGGAATGGTTGGGATAATAGATGATCTAAATAATATTACAGGGATTTCTTTTAAAAATATTGACGATTTAATTGTTTTGATTGGAGAATTAAAAGATGAGCTGGGAGGAAGCGAATATTTAAAAATAAAATATAATTTAGAACAAGGCGGCGCTCCTAAGCTGGATTTAAATTATGAAAGGAGAATTCAAAAAACTTGTTTAGATGCGATTAAGTCAGGGATGATTAATTCTGCGCATGATTGTTCTATTGGGGGTTTATTAACTGCTTTAGCAGAATCTTGTATTTTAGGAAATTTAGGCGCGCAAATAAATTTAGAAAAAATTACGCCCGGAGTTTGTTTTGGTGAAAGTCAAAGCAGAATTATTATTTCCTTAAAAAAAGAAAATTTTAAAAAATTAAAAAAAATAGCTTTTAAAAATAAAGTAAATTTAGTTGTTTTAGGCAAAGTTATCGCGGATAAATTTTCTTTAAATTCTAAAAATAAAGAGATTTTTAATTTAGATTTAAATAAAATAAAAGAAAAATATTTTTCAGGTAATTTTTAACTTTTAAAAAAGGAGAATTTATGGAGAAATTTATTGGGGAAGGTTTAACTTTTAATGATGTGCTTTTGGTGCCGGAGAAATCGGAAATTTTACCTCTTCAAGTAGATTTAAGCGCAAATTTAACTTTTAAAATTAAACTTAAAATTCCGCTGGTAAGCGCGGCGATGGATACAGTTACCGAAGCAAAACTTGCTATTGCTATTGCTAGAGAAGGGGGAATAGGAATTATTCACCGCAATTTATCAATTAAAGAGCAAGCTGAAGAAGTGGATAAAGTAAAGCGCTGGGAAAGCGGAATGATTAAAAATCCCATTACTTTATCTCCGAATAATTCATTAAAAGAAGCCATTCAAATTATGGAGGATTATCATATTTCAGGTATTCCTATTACAGAAAACGGCAAATTGGCGGGAATTTTAACTAATCGAGATATTCGTTTTGAACAAAATTTTAATCAAGAAATTAAAAAATTTATGACTAAAGAAAATTTAATCACAGTAAAAATTGGAACTACTTTAGAGCAGGCGCAAAAGATTTTACATAAGCATAAAATTGAGAAACTTCCTGTGGTTGACGAGAATTTTAAATTAAAAGGCTTGATTACTGTAAAAGATATTCAGAAAAAAAAGCAATTTCCTTTGGCTTCTAAAGATAATCACGGAAGACTTTTAGTCGGAGCGGCGGTTGGAGTAGGGGATGATGCTGAAGAACGCCTGCAAACATTGATTGAAAAGGAAGTAGATGTAGTGGTTATAGATACCGCTCATGGTCATTCGACTTTAGTAATAGATTTTTTAAAGAAAATTAAAAAGAAATATGATATTGAATTAATTTCGGTAAATATAGTAACCGAAGAGGCTGTTGAAGAATTAATTAAAGCCGGAGCCGATGCTGTTAAAGTAGGTATGGGGCCGGGTTCGATTTGCACAACCCGTGTAATTGCCGGCACAGGCGTTCCTCAAATAACCGCGATTTATAATTGTTATAAAGTTGCTAAAAAATATAAAATTCCTATAATCGCCGATGGAGGGATTATTTATTCAGGCGATATTACTAAAGCGCTTTGCGCCGGTGCTGATGCGGTGATGATGGGAAGTATTTTTGCCGGCACAGATGAAAGTCCGGGAGAAGTGGTTCTATACGGCGGTGAACGTTTTAAAGAATATCGAGGGATGGGTTCTTTGGGAGCAATGAAGCTTTATAGCCGCGATCGTTATTTTCAAAGCACCGCTTCTTCTTTAAATAAATTAGTGCCCGAAGGTATCGAAGCCCGAGTTCCTTATAAAGGGGCCATTTCTAACGTTATTTATCAGCTGATTGGAGGACTGCGTTCCGGCATGGGTTATTTAGGGGCAAAAAATATTATCGAGTTAAAAAAGAGAAAATTTATTAAAGTTACCGGCGCCGGAGTAAGTGAAAGTCATCCGCATAATGTAGAAGCGATTAAAGAAGCTCCTAATTATATGAGCTTTTAAAAATATCTGATTATTGGAACTGCAGCCAATTCCTAATTTTATTTACAGAGATTAAAATTTATCCAAACTTAAAATTTAGGATAAGCTAAAATTGGGATTAAGCTTAAAGTGGGATCAATATTACCTTCTTTTTGCAAAGTTAAATTTACTCCCATATTTGAAAGATTGGCTTTAACAGTTCCAGAGATATTATTAGAGGTAATCTTTATATCTACATCCATATCTCCAATTTTTCCTGTCAGTTGACCATTTTTTAAAGTTAAGGTTACATCCGCATCTCCAATTGTTCCACTGATAATCTTACGGTCGGCTTTTTTATCCATACTGAGCTCAACATTATCAGTATTATCATTAGCAGAATTTTTAATTTCTCCAGTAAGAGTAGTAGATTTATTATCCCTTGTTTCAGTAAGCTCTAATAAGTGAGATCCTATTTTTCCCTTTGTTATAGTTTCATCTTTTGCGGCTTGAAATTTTAATTGGGCAGAATTGTTACCTACTCTTCCAGCTAAATTAGCTGTCCCTGTTTGCGGAGGCGGTGGAGGCGGAGTATAGTCATTATAAATGACGCAGGTGTTATTATGAATGACGCAAGTATTATTGTGAGTGACACAATTATTATTATGATTATTATGAGTGATACAGCTGTTATAATGAGTGACACAGTAATTATTGTGATTATAATGAGCGATGCAGTTGTTATTGTGAGTGACGCAGCTGTTATTATGTCCAGGAGGCGGATCATAAGGTTTAGGTTTAAAAATAGTATTTCCTTGCAAAGCCTTTCCTATATCAGGATTAATATTTGTCATTTATTATTCACCTCTTAATCTTTTTTATTTGATTTAAAGCGAGATTTTATTTGACTTACTAATAACAATATCACGACGATTTTTTATTTGTAAATACTTTATGTTAAATTTTTATTAATTTATTTTATATTCTATGGTTAGAATAATTAATCTTTATAAATACCTGAGGTAGAAGGGAGAATAATGTCTAAAAAATCTCCAAAATTAAGAGATTGTTCTCCTGAGATTCTTTGTTTTTGAAAACGTTTGGCTAAAGATAAAATATCGATATCTATGAGAGTTTGCACAACAAAAGTTACTCCTTCTTCAAAAAATGCAAGCGGTAAAATAGTGGCGCTATGGCCTTGAATAATGATTTCTCTGCAATTTCTGGAATATTTTAAAAGTTTATCGATTGTTCCATTGCATAAGGTTGAACCTGTTATACAGACTATTTCAGATTTCTTTATAATTTCTTCATTGTCAGAGCCGTCGTGTAAAAAAAGAGATTTATTTTTTAAATATTGATTGTATTTTTCAAGTTCTTTTTTAAAATGTTGTTTAAAAGATGGATCTTTACAATATAAATCCGCCACATAAATATTTTTTATATTTTTATCCATAATAGCTGAGTTTAAAAATCCTCCAAAACCGATAATAGTAATACTGTCGCCGGATTTCGCAAAAGAAGAAAGCGGATAAGCGCCTCTTTTTAAATTTAAATTAAATTTTTTTAAAAACTTAGAATTTAAGAATTCTTGAGACAGAGCGCTTAAGAGCGCTGTCAGCAAAGAATAATCATTTAAATTAAATTCTTTTTTCGCAGTAAAATAATTAATTAATAAAGGGTCAGAAGATAGAATAGCCGGTATTCCTTCGTTAAAAACAGATGAATTTTGATAATTCATGGCTATGCCTTGTAAGTTTGTGTTAAGTTTTATAATAGTAAAAGGATTTTCTATAAATATATCAATAATTTTTATAGAGTTTAATTTTTCTTTATAAAATTCTTTTAAATAATTTAAAGTTCGCTTTAAAATTTTCTCGCTCATATTTATTTACATTATAACTCAGAGCGGCTATCAAATTCAGCCATATTTCCCATTATAATAATTCCTTTCGATTATTTTTTAGAAAAGGCTCTTCTTTGTAAATGCTTCCATAAGAAACTTCTGCGGCGGCTTTACATCCTCCCATACATTTTTTAACATATGGACAAGGCGCGCAGCTTTTAGGATAAGCAGATTTGAATTCATTTTTTTTGGGATTTTGCAATATTTTTTCTAATGGTTGTTTAAGAATATTACCTAAAATTGTTTTAGTATGTATGCAGGGGCGGAGATTGCCTTCTCCATCAATAACATAGGCTGAGTCTTTCGTTCCGGCGCCGCAAAATACCGGATTTATACGATTAAAAGAAGTCATATCAATTAAGCAGGGCTGGATAGGAATAGTGGAATATACAGGCAGATTAAATTGATGAGCGGTTTTATCTAGAATACTTAAAGCCATTTTTAAAAAAGTTAAATTTGGAATAAGCGCTTGCATATTTTTTATGCCTTCTCCTCCGATATTAAAACGATTAAAAGTAAAACTATCTATTCCTAAAGAAATAGCAAAATCTAAAGTCTCTTGAATTGTTCCAATATTTTTCTGAGTAGCTATAAAAACAGAAGTAACTTTTCCTCCTAAATCTTTAATATTGATAATCGCATCTACGCAATAATGCCAGCTTTCAGCTCCTTGAAGCTCATTATGAATTTCTGCGAACTGACTTAAAAGAGGAATTTGGAAATTAGCAACTCTTTTAGCCAAACATTCTTTAATTAACTCTTTAGTTAATAAAACTGAATTAGTGATTAAGGTTGATTCTATTTCTAATTTATCAAGTAAAGCAAGAATTTTAGGAAAATCTTTTCGTAATAGCGGTTCTCCGCCGGTAAGAATTATTTTCTTAGGATTTGCTTCTTCTTTTAATTTTTGAATAATTTTTTCAATATTTTCAAATTTTGCTTCATCTTTGGGAATACTATCATCGCCTTTCCAAATATTATAACAATATTCGCATTTATTAGGACAGCTTTTTTGAATTTCTAACATAAAAACCGGTTTTTTTTGGGATTCAAAAGAATTTAAGTCTTGATTTTGTTTAATAGGAGTAGATTTTGTTTCTTGTTTAAGAGCTATTTTTTCTTCAATTTTATTTTTAAGATTTTTACCGGCATTTTTTAGTAAATCTTTTTCTTCTTTTAAAGAATTAAAAAATTTATCGATTACTTTTTCTTGATTTATTTTAAGCGGATATTTATTTTTCATTTTTAGCTCGCCTTTTAATTAAGAAACTTTTCCAAGTTTTTCTAAAAGTAATTTTGCTTCATTTTGATATTGACGCAAGAAATCATATATGCCAAGATTATATTTGCAATCAAATAAGTCCCTGTCATTTTTGTTTGCCGTATAAGTATAAGCCGTACACCCATAAGTGCAAGTTTTAGAAGCTTTGCAAGTTGCGCATTCTTCATAACTTAAATTTTTTAAGTGAAATTTTTCTACTTCTTTTTTAAATTTCTTTAAATTTATTTTTTGATTAACATTGCCTAGTTTAGGCAAATCTTGATAAGCTCTGTCGCAGGCGGTAATATTTCCTTCAGAATCGATAAAGATAAATGCTCTGCCGGCAATACAATACATATTTTCACAGGAGTAGTGATTATACTGCCTGCCTTGGAAAAACCATTTGACCTGATTGATTAAATTTGGGTCGATTATTCCGCAATTTAATTTTAACATGCCAAAAAAGAGATCAATTTTAGCTTTTAAATAATGTTCAGGAGTTAACCATTCTGTAGTGGTAGTGCGTCCAAGCGGATAACAAGCATTAAATTTATTGGCAGTAATTCCTAAATCTAATAAAAATTCCAATATTTCAATCATTTTATCATAATTTACTTTGCTAACCACAGTGATGCTCCCGACTTTATCTTTTATTTTAGAAGCCTTAAGCATTTTAATGGCTTTAATAGTTTTTTCGCCTTGCCCCCGAATTTTATTATGTATCTCAGGATAACCATCTATACTAAAACAGACGCTTAAATTATATTTTTCAAAAAATTCAATCCAACTTTCGTCAATTAAAGTGGCATTGGTGGAATAAGAAAATTTAATAGATTTATCTGATTCTTTAGCCTTGTTTTTTGCGTAAGTAATGGCTTCTTCATACCAAGAAATTGGACAAAGTAAAGGTTCTCCGCCTCTAAAAACAATTAAAAGTTCGTCTTTAGCTGAATTGCAGAAAAATAAATTTATAATGTTTTTAAAAGTTTCAATGGACATTCTAGATTTGGAATGCTCTGACTGCTTAGCATTTGCGCTGCAGTAGCGGCACTTTAGATTACAGCTTTCTGTTATTCCCAAATCTATTTGAGAAAGATTTTTAAATTCTTCAATATAGTTTAAATTTTTTAAATTTAAATTTTGATAAAAAGAAGATTTTTTAAGGAGTTTATTTAAATTTGCGCTTTCTTCTTGATTTAAATTTAATTCTTCTTTAAAAATTTCTTTTATTTTTTTTTCTTGAATCTTAGGAAGCATAAATTTTTTTCTTTATTTAATTTCTTAAGGTATTTATCACGAAAAAAATTTATTTAGTAAATAACTCTTAAAATAAATTTTTAATTTATAAATTTAACATAATTTTAACAATTAATTATTTACTATAGCTTAAATTCGTGTGATATTAGTATTGTGAAAAATATATAGGAGGTTTTATGAGAAAAATTTCATTTAATTTAAACGCGGCAGGGTTACTAGTTTTAGCTCTATTAATGATTTTTATTGCCGCCTGCGGAACGCCCGGAACCGGAACGATTGGAACCGTACCCGGCGGTCCTGGGGATGGTTTTGGAGGAGGTTCTAGCAGTTATGGTTATGTTTATGCGGCTAATTCCAGTTCAGGCTCTGTTTCTGTGGTAGATCCTTATTCAGCTTCTTTAAGCGCTACAATTAGCGGCGTGGGTTCCAGCCCGAGAGGTTTAGTTTTGACTCCCGGCGGGAACTATATTTATTTAGCCGCCCGAGATTCAAACCAAGTAACCATTTTAAAAACCAGCAGCAACTCTGTATATGGAACAATTCCTGTAGGGCAGGGACCTACCGGCATAGATATTACCCCTGATGCCTACCATGTTTTTGTCGCTAACTCTAATTCTAACACAGTTTCTCATATTTCCACCAGTACAGATTCTGTAGTGGCTACAATTCCAGTTGGGACTAGCCCAATGGGAGTAGCCTGCACTCCGGAAAGTAATTATGTTTATGTGGCTAATTCCGGCTCAAATACTGTTTCGATTATCAAGGTATCTAATGATAGCCTGATTAAAACTATTGCAGGAAGTTTCAATGCTCCTTCAGCTTTAGCGGTTAGCCCCGGCGGTCGTTATGTTTATGTGGCTAATTCAGGCTCAAATTATGTTTCCATTATTGATACTTCTTCAGACTCGGTTACAGGGACAGTTACCGTAGGAAGCAATCCATCCTCTTTAGCTTTTACTCCCGGCGGTCGTTATGTTTATGTGGCTAATTCCGGCTCAAACACTGTTTCGATTATTGATACAAATAGCGATACTGTGATTAAAACTATATCTGTAGGTTCTAATCCCAGCGGGATAGTAGTTTCTCAGGATGCTTATAGAGTTTATGTAAGTAATAGTAATTCTAATACTCTTTCCATTATTACTACCGTAAATGATGAAGTATCTAACACTGTTTCAGTTGGAAGCGGACCAATTGGAGTAGATTCCAGATAAGCCGCTTTGCTCCAACTTAAAAAATTATTGAAATAAATAGCCGCAGAAGGTAAATGCTTTTTGAGGCTATTTATTACTTTTTCTTTAAATAACTTTTTCAATTTGTTTGATAAATTCCTCTTTATTTTTGTAGTTTTTATCTTTTATTCTATAAAAGTTAGGGAAAATATGGGGATAGTTCTTTATTAAGTTTAATAATTCTTCGTCTTTTTTATAATCTTTTAAAAAATCAAGTAAAAATTCTTTTTTAAATTCTAATTTATTTTTATAAGTTTGATATAAAGGAGATGAAGCGTAAGGGATAAACCTGCTTCCCCCAACATCTACGCCTAATTTAGAAAAATAAATCATCCATAAAACAGTTTGATAAAAATCAGCCATTTCTTCGAAAGGAAAACCCCAGATAAAAGTAGCGGTTACTTTTAAATATTTTAAACTTTCTAAGATTGCTTTATGGGCTTCTTCTATAATAAAGCCCTTTTTTATTTTTTTTAAAATTTTATTTGAACCCGATTCAATTCCATAAAATATGCTCCTGCATCCGCTTTCTGCCATAAGAGAAATTAAATCTTTATCGATTAAATTTATTCTTCCAAAACAGCTCCAATTGAATTTAAGATTTTGCTCTTTAATTTTATCGCAAAATTCTTTGATTCTTTTTTTCGAAAGCGTAAAAATGTCGTCTTTAATGGAAATTTCCTTAAAATTATAAGTATTTACAAGCAGTTTTATTTCTTTCAGGAGATTTTCGATACTTCTATAATAGACTTTATTTTTCCAGCTATAAGCTAAATCGCAAAACGCGCAGTTATAAGGACAGCCCCGAGAACTAATTAAAGCCGCTTGGTCATAATTATTTAAATTAATTTCTTCATAAGAGGGGAATGGCAAAGTATCTAAATTTTTTATTCGCTCTTGAGGCGGGTTAAAATTAATTGTTTTATTTTTTCTATAATTTATTCCCGGTATATTTTGGAGATTAGATTTATTTTTAGTTTTAAGCTCTTTAAGCGTTTCAATTAAAGTTTTTTCTCCCTCTCCTCGAATTACAATATCTATAAAAGAGAAATATTTAATCAGTTCTTTAGCTGTGCCGGTTGGTCCGGCTCCGCCAAAAATGATAGTGATATTTTTATAATTTTCTTTTAAAGCTTTTGCAGATAAGACAGCTAAAGCTAAAGTATCCGACATACAGCTAAAGCCAATGATATTGCTGGAAGGTGTTTTAAGAAATTTTAAAAAATTAATTGCCTCTAAAGGAAGCTCATAAGGACTAAATTGAAGATCGATAAAATTTACTTTAAAATTATTTTTTTTTAAAGTGGAAATTAAATATAAACAGCCTAAAGGAATATATTTTTTATCCGGGTAATGATGGAAATTTATTAAAGTAAAATCGCGCATAACAAAATTTATTTTTTAAAATTAATTTTTAAAGTTTTTTCTATTGTGCCGGTTTGAATTTTTATAAGCGCTGAATCTGCCGACCTTGACGATTTTAAAGTAAAGTTAATTTTACCTTCTTTGGTATAAGCGGTTTCAGGCGTGATTTCCCCTGAATTAGCGGATAATATAATCGGCGTTTGATCAATTACCGGATTCCCTTTGGAGTCTAAAATTTCCGCTTCTAAATTTAAAGTATTTTTTCCTTTGATATTAGTAGAAGAAAGAACATTTTTAAGAATAGAAATTTTTATTTCTTGAGGCAGGAGAATTTGATCATTATCATCAAAAATTAAAATGGCGGTAGCTACCTTTCTTTCTTTTTTGTTTTTGCCAGCCGGAGGAAAACTTACTATCTTATTTTTTATGACTAAAGTGGTAGAATTTCCGCCGTCTAAATTTATAGCTTCTTTTATGTTTTTATTTTTTAAATATTCAGCTAACAGGGGAAGTTTTATCCCTTGAGTATGATTGCTCCTAAAACCTGAAACCGTTAAAATTAAAATTTGATTTTCTGTAATTCCTAAAGCCGATCGCGCCGCGGGCTTAGTGATATTGTTTCCTTGTTCCCCGAAAGCTTCTTCTTTTATAGTTAAAAAGATTTTTCCGTTTTTTATCAAGCGCGGCCCGGCGCCAATTGCTTCTTTTACATTTTCCCATGAAGTATCTTTCCCATAAATTTTATTATCTTTTAAAATAATTTTATCAATAATAATTAGGCCGGAAGAGGTAATCCCTAAAGCCGTTCGGGGAGGCCGTTTCCCCGATGGGGGGGTAATAATTTTCCCCTCTAAAATTACAAGGCCTGCCGCTCCTCCTTTTGTTAAGAAGAAACCTCCATTGATTGCGGCAAGAGCATTTTTTCTTTTTGCCATAGAAGAAGTTTTTTCTCGAGTGTTATTTTTATCAAAAGCCCGGCTTATTTTTAAATAAGCCTTAGAATTTTTATTAATCCAAAGTTCGTTAAATAAAAGGCAGCTGCCGTTTTGAGCAATTTCTTTTTTAATCCATTTAATATTAGGAGTAATTTGATAAGTAAATTCTTTTTGATAATTTTTATAAAAGTCAATTACCAGACGCATTGGATTTTTTAAAGTAAATATTTTAATGTTTTCTTTAGGGATAAAGTAATTTAAATTTATTTCTAAGGAAGTTTTATTTGGTTTTAAAGTATTAAAAATTATACTTTTTAGCAGTTTTTCTCCCGGATATTTTCCTTTAAGTTTTTGTTTATTTATCTTAGTATTAAATAAATTTATAATAAGTTTTTCGGAATTTGGAAAATAAAATTGATAATCAGGGGAACTTTGAAATTCAACTGCTAATCTAGAAAAATTACTATAATTATGATAGCGGTATTTTAAAATGTT
>JACPDS010000167.1 GCA_016183885.1 Armatimonadota bacterium | reverse complement strand
CGCTCGCGAGGTAGATCTTCGATCCGTCCGAAGAAAAATCCTCAAACTCCCGCGGCTTTAGTGCGCTGGGGAACCCGCCCTTATCAAGAAACAATTGCGGGAAAACTGGAAAATATTTATCAGTTGGCGGAAAAACATAATTTAAAGCCTCCTCTAATTACTATCATTGGAGGAGTGGTAAATTTAAGGAATAAACTGCGCTGGTTTGACAATAAACCCTTATTTGGAAAAACTATTTTAATTACCCGTTCCCGCGAACAAGCCAGTATTTTTTCTCAAAGCTTGGAAGAATTAGGGGCATATTGTTTAGAATATCCTTTAATTAAAATAGTTCCATTAGAAAATAAAACACGGCTAAATAAAGCATTGATTAATCTTAAAAAATATGACTGGTTAATTTTTACCAGCCAAAACGCGGTAAATCATTTTATTAAATATTTAAAAGATTTAAGAAAATTAAGCGGGATAAAAATTGCCGTAATTGGCTCATCAACCGCTAAAGCTCTGGAAAATTATTATATTAAAGCTGATTTAATTCCTAAAAAATTTATCGCTGAAAGTTTAATTAAAGAATTTAAAAAAATAAATTTAAAAAATAAAAATATTTTAATTCCCAGAGCCGAAGCTGCGCGGGATATTTTGCCGGAAGAATTAAAATCTCAAGGAGCAAATGTAGAAGTTATTCCAATTTATAAAACTATTTTAGAAGAAGACGAAAAAGAAGAATTAATCAAACTTTTCAAAGAAAACAAAATTAATTTAATTACTTTTACCAGTTCTTCGACTGTTAAAAATTTCGATGGATTAATTGGAAAAGAAATTAAAGATTTATTAAAAAATGTAAAAATCCTTTGTATCGGCCCTATTACCGCTAAGACTGCTTATGATTTGGGCTATAAAGTTAACGCTCTGCCCGAAGAATATAGCATTTCCGGCATGGTTAAAGAATGTTTAAAATTATTTTCCAAGGGAGGGAATTAAAAATGATCGGCTGCACAAAACTTTTATGCGGCACGGCAACAAGCGGTGATATTCTGCGCTATGGAAGAGAAAGTGAAAACTTGCCGGCTAATTTGCTTCAATTTTCTCAAGATAAGAAACCTATTCTAGTTTGGAATATGACCCGCCGCTGCAATCTGCATTGTATTCATTGTTATATCGAAGCTAAAGATAAACCAGACGCCGGTGAACTTACCACTAAAGAAGCTGAAGTTTTAATTGATGATTTAGCTTTGTTTAAAGCTCCTGTGCTTTTATTCTCTGGAGGAGAACCTTTAATGAGGGAAGATCTTTTTCATTTAGGCAAATATGCTAAAAATAAAGGACTCCGCACCGTAATTTCTACTAACGGAACTTTAATCACCCGCTCTATGGCAAAAAAAATTAAAGAAACAGAATTTTCTTATGTAGGAGTGAGTTTAGACGGACTGCAGACTACAAATGATAAATTTCGCGGATCTATTGGAGCATTTCAGGAAGCCCTAAGCGGAATGCAAAATTGCAAAGAAGAAGGAGTAAAGGTAGGCTTGCGTTTTACGATTAATAAAAGAAACGCTCAAGATTTAGAAGATATTTTAAATTTATTAGTTAGCGAAAAGATACCCCGAGCTTGTATTTATCATTTAGTTTATTCCGGAAGAGGCAGTAAAATGATTGAAGAAGATTTAACGCTTGAAGAAACAAGAAAAGCTGTGGATTTAATTTTTAAAAAAACAATTGAATTTTACAAGAAAAAAGCCGATTTAGAAATTTTAACCGTAGATAATCATACCGATGGAGTATATTTATATTTAAAAATAAAACAAAGTAATCCTGAAAGAGCGGAAGAAGTTTTAAAACTTTTAAAATGGAATGGAGGTAATAGTTCGGGAATTGGGATTGCCTGTGTAGGAAATTTAGGAGAAGTGTATGCCGACCAATTTTGGAGAGATTATTCTTTCGGGAATATAAGAAAAAGGAAATTTTCTGAAATCTGGATGGATACCTCTGATCTTTTAATGAAGAATTTAAAAAATCGGAAGCCTTTGCTAAAAGGAAGATGTAAGCTGTGTAAATATCTTGATTTATGCAATGGAAATTTCCGGGTAAGAGCAGAAGCTTATTATGGAGATCTCTGGGCTCCTGATCCGGCTTGTTATTTAACCGATGAAGAAATAGAAATAAAAAAGCTAACCGCTGATAAGCTGACAGTTAAGGAAATGATATGATAAACCACAGAAATCACAGAGGGCACAGAGTCTTGCTTGTGATTGTAGGGGCTCAATTTATTGAGCCCGCTTAAGCCAACAAGCTGATTTGAAACGTCCCGATGTTTCTTCGGGACATACATATATTATATTATTGTATCGATTGAGACGACAAATTATGTTTTTGAACAGCTCAGTTAATAAAAAGGAGGAAAAATGGGTTATCCCCAAATAAGAATGCGCCGTTTAAGAGAAAATAAGCTATTGCGGAAAATGCTCTCGGAAAGCACTTTAGAACTTAGAAATTTAATTTATCCTTTATTTGTAATTGAAGGTGAAAAAATAAAAGAAGAAATAAGTTCTATGCCGGGAATTTTCCGTTTTTCTTTAGATTATTTAATTAAAGAAGCCAAAGAAATTGCCGATGCCGGAATCCCGGCGGTAATTCTTTTTGGAATTCCTAAAATTAAAGATGAATTGGGAACTCAAGCTTATGCTCCTTCAGGAATTATTCAAAAAACCTTAAAAAAATTAAAAAAAGAAGTTCCTGATTTATTTTTAATTACCGATATTTGTTTGTGTGAATATACCAGTCATGGTCATTGCGGAATCGTTGAAGGGGGAAAAATAAAAAATGATTCTACTTTAGAATTACTGGCAAAGACCGCTATGAGTCATGCTCAAGCTGGGGCGGATATGCTGGCTCCTTCAGATATGATGGACGGAAGAATAAAAATCATTCGTAAAACTTTAGATCAAAATAGTTTTGAAAATCTTCCTATATTATCATATGCCTCTAAATTTGCTTCGGCTTTTTACGGACCTTTTAGAGAAGCCGCAGATTCAACCCCTAAATTTGGAGACCGCAAGTCTTATCAAATGAATCCCGCTAATTCTAAAGAAGCTTTAAGAGAAGTTTTATTAGATATAGAAGAAGGAGCGGATTTAATTATGGTAAAACCAGCTCTAGCTTATTTAGATATCATCCAAAAAATTCGTAATTTAATTCAGCATCCGTTAGCAGCTTATAACGTAAGCGGAGAATATTCTTTAGTTAAAGCCGCGGCAAAAAAAGGATGGATTGATGAAAAAAAAATGATCTTGGAAATCTTAACCGGCATTAAAAGAGCCGGAGCGGATTTAATTATCACTTATCATGCTAAAGAGGTTGCTAAATGGAAAGAAAAATTAACCCTGTTTTAATTTCCTGGAATGTTACCCGGGCCTGTAATTTGAATTGCCTGCATTGTTATCGGGATGCCGGAACAAGGGAGGAAGATGAATTAACTTTAGAACAAGGCAAAAAACTTATCCGGGAAATTGCGCAGGTTGGTTTTAAACTCATTGTTTTAAGCGGCGGAGAACCATTAATGCGGGAAGATATTTACGAATTAATTAATTATGCTAAAGATTGTAATTTAAGAGTAGTTTTAGGAACAAATGGAATTTTAATTACAAAAGATGCGGCTCAAAAATTAAAATTATCTGGAACATCCAGAGTAGGAATCAGCTTAGATAGTATTAATGAAAAATCACATGACGAGTTTAGAATGCAAATTGGAGCTTTTAGGGGAGCATTAGAAGGAATGAAAAACTGTCAAGAGGCGGGCTTAGAATTTCAAATCCATACTACCGTAAGAGAAAGAAATATGTCCGAAATCGAAGAAATCACTGATTTAGCCCAAAATTTAAAAGCCAAAGCTCATCACATTTTCTTTTTGGTGCCAACAGGCAGAGCCGCAAATATTAAAGAAGAAGAATTAAAAGCTCTTGAGCATGAAAAACTACTTAGAAAAATTGTAGAAAAACAACGGAAGATAAAAATTGAGCTTAAACCTACTTGCGCTCCTCAATTTATGAGAATTGCTAAACAAAAAGGAATTGATATGCGTTTTAGCCGAGGTTGTTTAACTGGAGTTTCTTATTGTGTAATTATTCCTAATGGAGATGTTCATCCCTGCCCTTATCTTCCTATAAAAATAGGAAATGTAAAAGAAAAATCTTTTATTGAAATCTGGAATGATTCAGAAATTTTTAAAGCTTTAAGAACTAAAGAATTTGGAGGAAGATGCGCAGTTTGCGAATATGAGCCAATCTGCGGGGGGTGCCGCGCGCGGGCTTATTTCCATAACAATGGCGATTATTTAGCTGAAGACCACTGGTGCTTATATCAGCCTAAAGCTTTAAGAAAAAATGTTATAAACCACAGAGATCGCAGAGAGATTTAATTTTTTTCAATACTTCGTATTGAAAAGATATAAACTCTCTGTGCCCTCTATAATTATTCTTGACAAGGATTTATATAATTAAAAGATAAATTTTTAGAGAACACAGAGTCTTGCTTGTGGTTGAGATAAAATTTCGTCCCGATGTAATATCGGGACAGAATGGATAATAATTCTCTGTGTCCTCTGTGGTTAAGAAAAAATGTTAAATAAATTAGAAAAAGAAATTTTAAATATCATTCAACAAAATTTTCCAATTAGCTCAAATCCGTATCAGATTCTAGCAAAAAAATTAAAAATTACCGAAAGTAAAGCCTTAGAAATTATAAAAAAACTTATTCAAAAAAAAATCATCCGCAAGATTGGGCCGGTTTTTGAACCTAAAAAAATCGGCTATCAAACTACTTTAATTGCCATGAAAATCCCCCCAGAAAAATTAAAGAAAGTTGTGGAATTAGTAAATTCTTTCCCTCAAGTAACTCATAATTATGGAAGGAATCATATTTATAATCTTTGGTTTACTTTAAATTTTACTTCACGGAAAGAACTTAATAAAATTTTAAACAAAATTAAAGAAAAAACTAAAATAAAAGAAATTTATAATCTTCCGGCTTTAAATTTCTTTAAAATTAAAGTAAATTTTAAACTTTAGGGGTCAGGTCTTGCATTAACACATTTATTAAATAGGTCGCTGTTGCCCCTATTTTTCTCTTTATTTATATTTTAAGCTCTTCCGCCATGGTCAAAAAGTTGAGCGGAAATATTCTGCAAATTAGGAGGTAATTGTCCGGAAATTCCTCCTCCGCCTCCTAAATTTATAGAGCTGGATACTAAACTGCTCATACTGGAAAATTGATTATAGCGCATTCCTAATATTTTAACTTTTTGGTCAGCTTGAGCAAGTTTCCCCTTTAATTCCTTAAGCTGTTCTTGTTTTTGTTGAATAATACCATAATTACGCCATGCGCCCCATCCCTGTTGACCTTGTAAATTTTGAATTTCCGATTCTAATTGACTAACCTGATTTTGCAAGCCTTGACGTTCGCCTCTAGCGCTGTTTAAATCGGTAGAAGCTTGGTTTAAACGCGCTTCCGATTGCTGTTTTATTTTTTGGTTATTAAGAGCGAAATTCTGCATCATTTGATTTTGAAAATTGCTTAAAAAATTAGTAAAAAATGAAGTCATATTGGCATTATTGGCAAAAGGACTATTCTGCAAATTCAAAACCGATGGATTTGAAAATGCTAAACTGTCTTGAGGATTAAAAGATTGAACCTGTTGGAGAT
>JACPDS010000162.1:3252-6959 GCA_016183885.1 Armatimonadota bacterium | reverse complement strand
TTAAAAAAATTAAATCTAAATTCGACGCGCCTTGAAATTGAATTTTAGATAACTTGTTTAATTCTAAATAATGCGTTCTCTCCACAGTTTCTAAAACTAAATTATCGTTTATTAAATTTCCTTTTAAAATTATCCCGCTTTTTAAGTTAATTAAAACCGTATTAGAAGAAACTGCCAAATCTTTCTTTAAAGAAAACTTTTTTAAATTTTCTTGGAAAATTAACGCGTCCTTTAAAGATTTTTTAACTAATAAAGGGGTTAAAATAAGATAACCATCTTCAACTTTTTTAATAGCGGCCACTATTTTATTATCTTTAACTTTTAAAAGAGGAATAAGTTCTGAATTTAACTTTACTGAAAAATACGCTTTTTCAGAAGATTCTAATATAAAAACCTGAACTTCCTTAATTCCGGATAAGATTAAATGTTCGGAAGCTTTTGAGGCAGAGCAGAATATCCCCGGATAATCTTCTCTTACGCCATAAAAAAAAGTTCCTTTCTTAGCTTTTAATTTTACAGGGTCTATTAATTCAATGTCTTCTCCCCAAAAAATAAAAAGCTGGGGGTCATTAAACCAAATTACCCCGCCTTTTTTTAAATAATTATTTAAAATTTCTAAAAATTCTTTAGTTAATTTTTCTTTAGAAATTTGTAAAAGCAGAATATGGGTATATTTAGGATAAATTTTTAAACTATAAATAGCTTCTTTATTATCTTCATTAATTACTAAAATATTGGGGTCGTCTAAAAATAAATTCTCGCTAAAAACTTGAGACAAAAACAGCTTAAAAATTAAAAAAAATAAAATTATTAGATTTAAAACAAAATTCTTTAAAATTTTCATAACAATTTAGTTAAGTTTCCCTAACAGCCCCCATGTAAAAGCTTGGATGATCTTTACTTCTACAATTTCCCCTATTAAATCATTTGACCCTTCGAAAACTACATTTTTAAAATTATTAGTATGTCCAAAGAGTCTTTTAAAATTTTTAGGCGTTACGCCTTCAGTTAAAACTTCTACTATTTTTCCTTCCAGCCCTTTATTCTTAGAAAAAGTAATTTCGTTTTGCAGTTTAATCAATTCTTGAAGGCGTCTATTTTTTTCTTTTTCTTCAAATTCAGGTTTAATTTTTGAAGCCGGTGTTTTTATTCTGGGAGAATAAGCAAACATAAAAGCGCTGTCAAATTGAATTTCCTTAATAAATTTTAAAGTATTATTAAATTGTTCCTCTGTTTCGGTAGGGAAGCCTGCAATAATATCGGTGGTAATACTAACATCGGGAATTTTATTTCTAATTCTTTCTACTAAGTTTTTAAAAACAGAAATAGTATATCCTCTTTTCATTTGTTTTAAAATTAAATCATCCCCTGATTGTAAAGGAAGATGAATATGAGAAGATACTTTAAGAAGTTTAGCCAATCTTTCAATATCTTCCAATTTAAAATCTTTAGGGTGGGGGGAAATATAACGGATTCTTTTCAGCCCCTCTACAAAATTTAATTCTTCTAAAAGAGAAATAAAATCTTTTTCTCCCGGCGAATCTTTTCCATAAGCATTTACATTTTGTCCTAAAAGAATAATTTCCTTATATCCAGAGGCAATTAAAGCTTTTACTTCTTTTAAAATTTCCTGGCTGGAACGGCTGTGAAAATTTCCCCGAACAAAAGGAACAATACAAAAGGTGCATTTGCAATCACAACCGCTGCTAATTGGAATTAATGCGCATGGAGGTTTATTTCTCTTAGAGGGAAGAGAAAATTCATTTCCTATTTCATCTGTTTTTAAAGCTCTTATTTTATTTTCAGCTTTTTTAATTAAATCTTTTAAATCTTTAAGATTATGTGTCCCCACTACTAAATCTACTTGAGGAAAGCGCTCCAGCAATTTACCTTGATCTTTTTGGGCAAGACATCCGCAAACTATAATAATAAGCTCTGGATTTTTATCTTTTAATCTTTTAAATTCTCCAATTTTCCCATAAACTTTTAAATCGGCATTTTCTCTAACGCAGCAAGTGTTAAAAATAATTAAATCGGCTTCTTGCGGCGAAGAAACGGGAAAATAACTTAATTCTTCTACTAAAGCTTTAATTCTCTGGGAGTCATAATCATTCATTTGACAGCCGTAGGTAATAAGGTGATAAGCTCTCCCTGTGTTTTCGAGAATCGTTGATGTTTTTTGCATTTTTGTTCTTCTTTTTTATTTCCCCCGCGCCCTGTAAGAAAAATTATATCTTTCTAATATGCTTTTGCTTCGGCTTAAGTTAAATTATTAAAAATAAACCCATTTTCTTACAACACACCCGCAAATTCTGCTATAATTTTAAACTCGCCTTCTTCAATATTCGGCAATACTATCGGTTCATAATCCTTATTCAGCGATTCAAGTATTATTTTTTCGTGCCGCCATGAGCCGTCTTGCTCGTATTTTTTCTCACTTTTGTATTTTTTAACCGTGTAACTGCCGCCCGTTTTAGAATCGTGAATGTCATGATGTTGAACCAGCACTATTTTTCCCTGCCTGCTTCCTACAACATCCGCGCTGAATACGCAAAAACTACCGTCAGGAATAAGCGGCTCCATAGAATGACCGATAATTTTTGCCACGAACATTCTTTGATTTAATTTTCTGCCAATATCCGCTTTAATCCAACCCTCTTCCCGCGCGTCTTGGCTCTCGCTAAACTTACCCGCCGCCGCGGCTAATGAATAAATCGGTAAGTATTCTATATATTTTAACTTTTCGTCTATTTGAGTTGCTACTTGTTTTAACGGTGATTCTTTCTCTTTTGTTTTATACGCATTTTCTTCTAACGCAAGTCTGTTATAGACCTTTTTCAAAAGATATTCTTTGACTACCGATGCAAACGCTTTGTCACTCATAATTTTATTAAATATATCCTGATTTTGATCCATACGTTCAACCAGTTTATCTACAAAAATATCTTCAAAACCGTATTTAAAATTATCGATAGGATTTGTTTTTGCCTGTACCCCCAACTTTTCATCCATAACAAGTTCTTCTTCTATTTGATCAAAGAAAAGCCGGTCAGCTTCGGTAAAATCGGTTCCAAAACGATCATTAAGGATTTTTATTATCTCGGAAAGCGCGGCATATTCTTCTTTATCTTTTTTGGTTCCCGCTTCGGAAACGGGTTTTATCGCCGCATCGGATTCTTTTTGTAGTTCGATTTTACCCTCTGCCATTTTCTGCAACCGGTAATATTCAAGGGCAACCTCATCGCCTAAACGATACATTTCACTCCGGCCGATCGGAGGAAGTTTTCTCAAGAGCAATCGAGAATAAGCGTAAAATTTTTCAAGTTCAATATCTTGAAAAGGCATAATCTGCATTAAAAAAGCATATAAGCGCACAAAAACGCCCAGAGTATTGGCAAAATCTTCTTTATCTTCTTCTTTCTCAATAGCATCAAACCGCACAACAGCAATATCAACAAAAGCGTTTAATTGAGCGTGTTCGCGATTGGTATGTAAAGCTTTATTTTTAAAGAAAACGGCGCAGAAAGATTCAATATCATCAGGATATATAATTTGAAATGTATCAATCTTATTTTTAAGATCATATAATTTATTTGGATCGGTCGTATCCGACAGCTGCGTTTGTTCATAATACGGCTGAAATGCCGCTAAAATATCGTCCCGCTTATTCACAAAATCTAAAATAAATGTATCTTCTTTGCCGAGGC
>JACPDS010000162.1:0-3241 GCA_016183885.1 Armatimonadota bacterium | reverse complement strand
CCGTCAAGCCGCTTGTCCACATACATAGTATGCAGAAGCGGTTCGTCATAACCCGTTTGATATTTTTCGGCAACCAGCAAAATTTGATATTCAGATGTGGCAAAGCGTTCCGGCAATTCTTTCAGCCCAAAACCGTTTATACCCGCTTCGGTATATTCGGGCGGTATGCCGTCCAATAACACCTTCCCCGAAAAAGCCACAAGCGCCTTAATTTCCTTATATCCTTTTTCCTTAAGATATTGATCAAATTCAAGTTTATAGCGCACCACATGTTCACGGGAAGCTGTAACAACCATCGCTTTAGCTTTGCCGCCGATTTTTTTCATGGTTGCTTGTTTAAAATGTTCAATTATAACTTCCGTTTTTTGGGCTAAATTATGCGGATGCAGAGTTAAAAATCTTGCAATGGCGCAAGCCGCCTTTTTCTTGTTTACATTAGGGTCGTCTTCAATTTTTTTGGATAACTGACAAAATGTTTGGTAAGTTGTATAATTTTGTAAAACATCCAATATAAAGCCTTCTTCTATGGCTTGCCTCATTGAGTAAAGATGAAACGGTTCGGGTTTTCCGTCAATACCTTTTCGCCCAAATACTTCAAGCGTTTTTGCTTTAGGGGTAGCGGTAAAACCAAAAAAACTCAAATTTGGCTGAGGCCCTCTTTTTTCCATTGTATGGCGAATTTCATCCTCGATATCATCTTCCTCATCCATAGATTCTGTGAACTATGCGCCTCATCTATAATTACGGCATAATTTCTTTTGGACATATCGCCAATCTTATCTAAAACAAATGGAAATTTTTGAAGCGTGGTGATGATAATATTTGTTCCCGTCACGAGCGCTTTAGCTAATTGATTAGCGTCTTTGTCAATTTTCTCAACAACGCCGAATTTATGTTCAAACTGATAAATAGTATCTTGCAATTGCTGATCAAGCACAAGACGGTCGGTAATTACGATAACTGAATCAAATATTCGTTTGTCATCCTTGTCATGCAGTCCGGTTAATCTATAAGCAAGCCAAGCGATAGAGTTGCTTTTGCCGCTTCCGGCGCTGTGCTGAATTAAATAGTTCTTTCCAACCCTGTTTTTAAGCGCATCTAAGCCGAGTTTTCTCACTACATCAAGCTGATGATAACGAGGAAATAGCATTGTTTCTTTTTTAATTTTTTTGCCCTCTATAGAAATCTCTTTGGTCTCAAGATGCATAAATCTTCCCAAAATATCCATCCAGCTGTCTTTTGACAAAATTTCTTCCCATAAATATGCGGTTTTATGTCCGTCTGGATTTGCGGGATTCCCAGCGCCTTTATTAAATCCACGGTTAAAGGGTAAATATTTTGTTTTACTGCCCCGTAAGTGCGTAGTCATATAAATTTCATCTGTATCTACCGCAAAATGAACAAGAGCGCGTTTTTTAAATTGAAACAGCAAATCGCGTTCATCTCTATCATATTTATACTGTTTTCTGGCATTATCAACATTCTGACCCGTAAATGGATTTTTTAACTCAATCGTCGCCGCAGGAAGCCCGTTCACCGACAAAAGCATATCAATAGAGCTTTCGTCTTTCAAGCTGTAGTGAACTTGGCTGGTAACAGTTAAGATATTCTTGTCATAGCGTTCTTGTGTTTCGGGATTTAATTTGCTGACCGGCTTAAAATATACAAGATCAAATTTTTTACCATAATCGATAATTCCATGGCGCAAACAATCCAGCATCCCTCGGGCATCCAATTCCTGATTGAGACGATATAAAAACTTTTTTTCAATATCAGCTCCATGGATAGCAACTAAACTGTCCCACATGTTCTTTTGAGTATCCTTGATGAATTTGAACAAAGTCGTTGAATCAAGAGCAAGCGCCCGATCGAAAAATGCCGAGTTTCCTTTAATATAACCTCCATTACTGATTAAAACATGTTCTATCGCTTCTTCAAAAGCTTTTTCATTTGTTTTGTTTATTATCATTATTACTTTACCTCGTCAAAAAGTTTTCGTATCTGATCGGGCGATGGCAATTCTTTTCTAAGATTTTTTGGTAAACTGGACGTTATGCGGTATTGCGCCACTGCGATCGGTTTTTTGCTTTCTTTAAGAGCGTATTCAACAATAGTTCTGTTTTTATTTTTACATAAAATAATGCCTATGGAAGGATTTTCGTTTTCTTCGCGCACTCTATCATCAAGCGCCGCAAGATAAAACTGCATTTTACCCACATACTCCGGTAAAAATTTACCCACTTTGAGTTCAACCGCCACCAGACACTTGAGTCGTCTGTGGTAAAGCAAAATATCAATAAAAAATTCGTCGCCGTCAATTTCCAGCCTAAACTGATTACCCATAAACGCGAACATGCCGCCCATCTCCACTAAAAAGCGGTTGACTTTTGCTATCAACGCCCGTTCAAGCTCCATTTCATGGTGCTCTTCGCTAAGTTCGAGGAAGTCAAAGGTATATTCGTCTTTTACCGCTAATTTGGCTTGATTTTTTATTTTTTCAGGCAAGGTTTTATTGAAATTTGTCTGACCCATCAGTGTTTTTTCGTAGCTTTGATTATCTATCTGATGAATCAAAATATTTTTGGTCCAGCCGAATTTATGGGTCATTCGCATATAGAATTCACGCTCAAGATTATCTTTGCACTTTTCCATTATTATAACATTATGGGTCCATCCGATTTCTGCAACCATTGGTTGCAGTTTTGGGCTTTGGCTATACAACACAAAGAAATTCCTCATATACCAGATATTGCGAACGGAAAAACCCTGCATTCCTAAAAACTCTTTTTGTAGATCCAAAGCAAGATTTTCTACAATAGATTTACCCCAGCCGCGCCGCTTCTGTTGTTTAACAATCATTTTTCCGATATCCCAATAAAGATTTATAAGCTCTTTGTTAACAGCTTTTAAAGCGTCATATTGCGCCGAGCGAATGCGCTGTTTTATTTCTTTTAGAAAATTATTATACTCGGAAGTTTTTATTATTTTTGTCATACAGAAACCTCCCTTACGTCAACTTTGCCGGTAACTACTTCGGAAATCAAAGCTGTGCGGTATTCTTTGAGTAACTCAATAGACTTTTTTTCTCGCGTTATTTGGGCATCAATCTGCGCTGTCTTGCGGTCGAGGTAAGAAGCAATGGTTTTTTGTTCAATGCGCTCTGATATAGGTATTCTTTTATTATGCGCTTCTTCCCGATTTAATCCCGGCACGCCTGTATCATTTGAAAATTTATCTAACT
>JACPDS010000170.1 GCA_016183885.1 Armatimonadota bacterium | reverse complement strand
TGGCTTTTGTTCGCTCATATTCTTTTAGTATTGGAATCCAACGTTTTACAATAATTATTTCTGAATATTTCATAGACAGGTCCTCCTTTGATATTTACTATATTATACCAAAAGAGTTACCTAATTATTGAGCATTAACACCAGCCCCCCTAAAGCTGAAAAAGCAGGATAAAAAATTTAAATTGTCGAAAAATTCTCTTTATTATGCTTCAAGCAGGAACAGATATTTTAGAAATTTCTCGGATTAAAGATATCGTTATTAAATATGGAGATAAATTTTTAAAACGAATTTATACGCCCTCTGAATTAACTTATTGTCTTGGGAAAAAGAATAAATTTGCCCATCTTGCGGCGCGATTTTGCGCTAAAGAAGCGGTAATTAAAGCGCTTAATATCCGTTCTTTAAGTTATAAAGAAATTGAAGTAAAGCATATTAATAACGCGCCTAAAATATTTTTAGCTAAAAACGCTCAAAAAAAAATAAAATTAAAAATTAAAGAATTAGCTCTAAGCCTTTCTCATTCCGATTATTATTCTTTAGCTTTTGTATTGGCAAAGGTAAATTAAATGCAAATTTTCGATTCAGAAGAAATGCGCAATATTGATAATATTGCCATTAATGATTTAGGCATTCCAAGTTTAGTTTTAATGGAAAATGCAGGAAGAAGCGTTTTTTCTTTTCTTAAAGAAAATTTTTCTAATTTAAAAAATAAAAAAATTATTATAATAGCCGGCTCGGGAAATAATGGCGGAGATGCTTTGGCGGCGGCGCGTTATTTATATAATTATGAAGCTGATTTTTTTGTTTTTTTATTAGGGGAGAAAGAAAAGTTATCTAAAGATAATCTTTATAATTTAAAAATTTTAGAATATTTGAAAATAAAATATTTATTTTTAAATAAATCAAATTTAGAAGAATTTAAAGTTTGCTTAAGAGAAAGCCATATTTTAATTGACGGAATTTTTGGAACAGGTTTAAAGAGAAAAGTTAACGATTTTTTAGCAAATCTTATAGAATTGATTAATCAAGCTAAACTTATCAGAGTTTCTATCGATATTCCTTCCGGAGTTGATGCTTCAAGCGGTGAAATTTTAGGAGCCGCGGTTAATGCTGATTATACTATTACTTTGGCTTATCCTAAATTAGGCTTATTTCTTTATCCGGCTTATCGATATTCCGGGAAAATAATTAGCGCCGATATTGGAATACCTTATAATTTAACGCAAAATATTACTTCTAAAAATTTTTTAATTACTTTTTCCTTAGTTAAGAATAATTTGCCTAAAAGAGATTTAGAAGCTCATAAGGGTCTCGCGGGGAAAATTTTAGTGATCGCCGGTTCTATTGGATATACAGGGGCGGCGGCTTTAACTTGTAATGCCGCATTACGTATAGGAGCGGGAATGGTAACTCTGGCTTTGCCCGAGAGTCTTAATTTAGCTATGGAATCTAAACTAACTGAAGTAATCACTTTGCCTTTACCTGAAAAAGACGGAGTAATTGCCTTTAAAGCCTATGAATTACTAAAAGATAAAATTAAAGAATTTGATCTTTTAGTAATAGGGCCGGGTTTAGGGCAAGATTTTGAAACCCAAAAATTAGTGCTTAAAATTTTAGAAGAATTTGAAATACCGGTAATTTTAGATGCCGACGCTTTAAATATTCTAGCTAAAAATTTTCCCAAAAAACATCCTTTAGATTGGATTCTTACCCCCCATCCTTTAGAATTTTCCCGTTTAATAAAAAAAGATTTAAATGAAATTTTAAACAATCCGATTTCTTTATTAAAAATGTCGGCTTTAGATTTTAAAGCTGTAATTGTTTTAAAAAAGGCGAATAGCATTATTGCTTCTAAAGAGGGGGAAATTTATATTAATTTAAGCGGCAATCCAGGTTTAGCTAAAGCCGGCAGCGGAGATGTTTTAACTGGAATGATTGCCGGTCTTAAAGTTCAGGGTTTAACGAGCAGTCTTTCAGCCATTTTAGGAACTTATCTGCATGGATATACCGCCGATCGATTAATTGAAAAATACGATTATTTAAGTTTGATGCCCAAAGATTTAATTGATTATCTGCCCTTTATTTTAAAAAAAATTAGAGAAGGAGAATAAAATGAATGCCCAAGAAATTATGACTAAAGAGGTAATTAAAGTTAATCCTTTAACTACGGTTAAAGAAATTGCTAAAATATTGCACGATCATATGATTAGCGCTGTTCCAGTAGTAGATGAAGAGAATCATCTTTTAGGAATAGTGACCGAAACGGATTTAATTTTTAAAGTAGCCCGGGTTCATCTCCCCCCGCATATTCAACTTTTAGGGGGGATTATTTATTTAGAGAATCCTCACATAATCCAGGAAGAATTAAAAAAGATGATGGGTTTTTACGCTAAAGATATTATGAGCAGTCCGGTCATTACTGTTTCTGAAGAAGCTTTATTGGAAGATATTGCCTCTTTAATGATAGAAAAGAAAGTAAGCCGTATCCCGGTAGTCATAATCTTATTAATGCTTTGGTTTGAGGGCTATTTTGTTAATTGGAATCTCTCGGGACAAAAAATTAGCCGATTTTTTACCTTATAAAAAAGCTTTGGAAAATGTAGGAGCGCAAGTAAAATTCTTATATTATGAAGATTCTGTCATAAAAAGCGATTTTAATAAAATTCAAGGATTGCTTATTCCGGGCGGAATTGATATCGACCCATTTATTTACGGAAGTAAAAGAAATTTTTTAACTAAAAAAATAAATTTAAAAAGAGATCTTTTTGAAAGGGATTTAATTTTAAAAGCATGGGAAAGAAATTTACCTGTTTTAGGAATTTGTAGGGGGATTCAAATTTTAAATTGTGTTTTTGGAGGAGATCTGTTAATTTCATCAGCCAATAAGAAATTTGCAAATATTGGCCCCTTAACAACAAAAAATCCCTTTTGTGGACTATAGGCTGTAATTCCAGTTATATCTGTAGGTAATAAATCAACTGTAAACTGTATTCT
>JACPDS010000171.1 GCA_016183885.1 Armatimonadota bacterium | reverse complement strand
GATGAAATTGACGGGCTAATTTCCGATAAGTTTGTTTAATTTCTTTTTCGGAAGCTCCTTTATCTACTCCTAAAATTTTATAATAATCTTTAAATTCCATAAAAATTAATTAAAAATAGATTTATTTAATTATTTTTCCCGTCATTTTCTACTTTATATTCAGCATCTACTATATTTTCATCTCCTTGCGGAGGAGTTTGCCCTCCCTGCGGGCCTGTTTGAGCTTGTCCTTGAGCGGCTCCGCCTTCATATCCTTTTGGACCAGCGCCTGTTTTAGCATATACGGATGAAGTTAATTCATATAAAATTTTAGTTAGTTCTTCAGAATCAATTTTCATTTTATTAATATCATTGGATTCAATTGATTTTTTAAGTTTAGCTATTGATTCTTCCGTTTTAGCCTTTAAAGCCGGTTCAACTTTATCTCCCATATCTTTTAAGGTTTTTTCAGCGCTGTAAAGCATAGAATCGGCTTTATTTTTAGCTTCTACCTGTTCTCTTTTTTTCTTATCTTCAGCGGCGTGCGATTCAGATTCTTTCACCATATTTTCCACATCGCCTTTAGAAAGATTTGTGGTGGCGGTTACTTGAATTTTTTGAGATTTTCCGGTAGCTTTATCTTGAGCAGTTACATGTAAAATTCCGTTAGAGTCAATATCAAAGGTTACTTCAATCTGAGGAATTCCGCGTGGAGCGGGCGGAATATCCGCTAAAATAAAACGCGCTAAAGTTTTATTGTCGGAAGCCATTTCTCTTTCACCCTGCAGAACATGAATTTCCACAGAGGTTTGAAAATCAGCCGCGGTAGAAAATATTTCTGATTTTTTAATCGGAATAGCGGTATTTCGAGTGATTAATCTGGTCATTACTCCTCCTAAAGTTTCAATTCCTAAAGTTAAAGGAGTAACATCGACTAAAACAATATCTTTTACTTCTCCAGATAAAACTGCGGCTTGAATTGCGGCTCCTAAAGCTACACATTCATCGGGATTAATATCTTTGTTAGGTTCCTTCTCAAAAGTTTTTCTTGCGAAATCTATAATCATAGGCATTCTGGTAGCTCCGCCCACGAGTAAAATACGATCAATATTTTTAGGTTCTAACTTAGAGTCCTTTAAAGCCTGCCGGGTGGGACCGGCGCATTTTTCCACTAAATCAAGAGTAATTTCTTCAAGTTTAGCCCGAGTTATATTTATATCTAAATGTTTAGGCCCAGCCGCATCGGCGGTGATAAATGGTAAATTAATATTAGTTTGAAAAACAGTCGAGAGTTCAACTTTAGCTTTTTCTGAGGCATCTTTTAATCTTTGCAAAGCCATACGGTCTTTGCGTAAATCTACGCCATGCATTCTCTTAAATTCATCGGCTACATAATCAATAACTCTTTGGTCCCAGTCGTCGCCTCCTAAATGGGTATTGCCTGCGGTAGATTTTACTTCAAATACTCCTCCGCCAATTTCTAAGATAGAAACATCAAATGTTCCCCCTCCTAAATCAAATACTAAAACGGTAAGCATTTGCTCAAGTTTGTCTAATCCATAAGCTAAGGCGGAAGCGGTAGGTTCATTGATAATTCTTAGAACTTCCAAGCCCGCAATAGTGCCGGCATCTTTAGTGGCTTGTCTTTGAGAATCATTAAAATAAGCTGGAACGGTAATTACAGCTTGAGTAACTTTTTCGCCTAAATATCTTTCCGCATCCTGTTTTAATTTCTGTAAAATCATCGCGGAAATTTCTTGAGGAGTATAAGATTTATTGTCAATTTGCGTTTTATGATCGGTCCCTATATGTCTTTTAATAGAAGTAATAGTTTTTTCAGGATTGCTTACCGCTTGACGCTTAGCTAATTCTCCTACCAAACGTTCATTATTTTTAGAAAATCCTACTACCGAAGGGGTAAGACGATTGCCTTCAGAATTAGTTATTACGGCGGGTTTACCTCCTTCCATTACCGCCACGACTGAGTTAGTGGTACCTAAATCAATTCCAATTACTTTAGGCATAATTTATTCCTCCTTTTTATTTTCAATATTTTCTTGTATTTTAGCCACTTTTACTAAAGCCGGCCTTAAAATTTTATCTTTTAATTTATAGCCTTTTTGAAACTCTTCTAAAATAGTTTCGTCAGGGTGTTCCAAAGAATCAATTTTAGCTATACATTCATGATAATAAGGATCAAAAATTTCTCCGCAGGCTTTAATTTCTTCTAATCCTTCTTTATTTAAAATTTCTTTAATTTGACGCAAAATTAAATTTAATCCCTCTACATGAGAACCCCAGTTTTTTTTATCTTCTGCCGATGAAATTGCTCTTTCTAAATTATCAATTAACGGCAGTAAATTGCAAATTAATCCTTCTTTGGCATAACAGCGAAATTCTTCCAGATATTTTTCTTGTCTTTTTTTATAATTTTCAAAATCAGCCTGCATTCTTTTAATTTGTTCTTTTAAAGCGGAAATTTCGGATTCTTTTTCTTTTAATATCGCTTCTAAATCAATTTCTTCTTTTAAAGATTCTATTTGATCTTCTTCCAAAAAAGTTTCAGGAGTTTCTTTGACTTCTATTTTTTTAAATATTATTATAAAATTAAGTTTTTTAAGATTGGGAAGAAATATATGCCCGCTCCAAGTTAATGCAGAAGAAAATATAAATTTATATTTATAATAATAGCAATCCCTTTTAATTTTTATTAAATTTTTTCGTTTAAAGTTTGATTGGCTGATTCATCGGCTTGATTTAAAGCTTCTTTTATAGTAAGAACGCCTTTTATGGTTTCTTGAATTTTTATTCCTAAATCATTTAAAATTTTATCATAATTTGCCACAGGCGGATTAGTTTTGCTGTTTACTAATTGCTGCAGGAATATTCTCATTCCGGGATGTTCCTGCAGGAAACTAAAATATTGAGGAGAAAGAGGAACTAGTTTATTTGCCGGTAAATAAGGAGTAGCTAATACCCATTCTAAAGATTGAGGAAATTCACTTAAATAATAAATAAAATTCCAACTTTTCTCGGCATATTTCCCTTTAAACACCGCTAAAGAAGCAACTGTCATATTATTGATTTTTTTATTATTTTTATTAGAAGGCAATGGGGCAACAATACATTTATATCCTTCTTTTTCTAATTTTAATAATTCAGCGCTATTGCCTAAAAACATAGCCGTTTTAGATAAATCCTGCTCATTTAGAGGATTTAAATTATATTTTTTATATAAATCATAATAAAATTGCAGGGCTTTTTCAGTTAAAGAATCATTTAAGCTTATTTTCTCTTCATTGATTTTATAAATTTCTCCTCCAAACTGCCATAAAACAACTTGAAACCAACCTGCCATTTCTTGGCTTTTTAAAGGCAGAGAGAATCCGAATTGTTTGCGTTCAGGTTTATTTAAATTTTTTGCTAACTTTATTAGATCATCCCAACTGGCGGGAATTTTTTTAACTTTTTCTTTATCAAAAATTTCTTTATTGCAGATTAAGGCTTGATTTAAAGCAAAAAATGGTAAAGTATAAGCTTTGCCTTGATAAATACAAGCATTCCAGATAGCCGGTGGAGTATCTAATTTATAAACTACTTTAATCATTGAACCGGCGTTTTCCATTAAATTTTCCACAGCGGTTAATTTATCCCTTAAAATTAATTCTTTCTGCCATGTAGTATCAATTAAAGCAATTTCCGGACTTTGAGTAGAAGTTAAGAGTTCATATTTTAAAGCTTCCTTAGAATTAAAATTTTTAGGAATTATCAAATATTGAGGATATTCTTTGGAAAATTTATCAATTAATTTATTTAAAATTATCGCTTCATCGGGAGATAATGCATGCCAAAAATTGAGATTTATTTTATTTTGCAAACTTTGAGCCCAAGAGAAATTTATACAGATACTAAAAATTATTAAATAAAAAATAATTTTTTTCAACTTATATCCTCCTCATTTTAATTTAGCGATAAGCGTAAAGCCCGTGAGCGTTAAGTTTTTTAAAAATTTATATTATCCATAATTTGAATTTTTCATGCTTCTTTATATTATATTATATTTTATATTAAACATTATAT
>JACPDS010000161.1 GCA_016183885.1 Armatimonadota bacterium | reverse complement strand
ACTTCTTGACTGTTTAATTGAATATAACTTTTACAGACCTCATAGGAATTTAAATTTACTTACGCCTATTGAATATTGCGATAAACTTTTGTATAATAATAAAAATACTAAAATGGTGCATATGTATAGAACGCATTCAAATTTTGAATTTTTCTCTCAAATATGCTATAAATATAACAATATTAATTTTGGGGGTCTGTAGGTTATCAAAGCATGATTTATTTTTGCTCTTATATTGAAAATGTTTATGATGTTTCCGGTGAATCAATTATTGGAAGAGCGGCCAATACTAATGAGATTGTTTATTTGCCGATTACAAAAGAAGATCTTATCGCAATTGCTGAAAGTTTTATACTTGCCTCAGAGGATCACGCGTGGGATATAAAGCAAATTTTAAACAGCCTTATTTCTTAATCTATAGTGTTCAAAAATTCCTTTATTGAAATGTATATTCGATTTTTGAATATTCAAAAATCGAATATATTATATTTTTATGCCTAAAACAATACATTCAAAAGAACATAAAAAGCTCATAGAAAAATTAAAAACAGCTCGACTGGCCGCAGGCTTTACACAAAAACAAGTTGCAGAAAGCTTAAAAAAACCCCAGTCCTATATTTCCAAAATAGAAGCAGGCGAACAAAGAATTGATATTATTGAATTAAAGCAGTTTGCCGCTTTATTTAAGAAAGATATTGATTATTTCATAAAATAAGAAAGGAATTTTATTATGTCCGAAGTTCAAAAGCATGGATTTATTTTTGAGGAATGGGTGAAAGAAACTTTTTTTGATGGTTATAAATCTCACAATTATTCAGCCAAATGGGATGTTCCCGCAGAACATAATTTAAATTATGGAAGAATTCCTGTTTCAATTAAAACCGCGAAATATCCTACTTCTATAGGCTTGGGAGATGCTATTAGACAATTTGAAACTGACCAAGATTTCCTTTTTATTGTAGGATTTTGGTCTCAAGAAGCAGACTTTAAAAGAATTGTAAATGTGTCACATGTAACTGTGAAAAAGGATTTATGGCGTTCTCTTTGGGGTTGTGTTACATATGAAGCGCTCAAGGAATTAGACAATTTAATAAAAAATACAAATTTGCATTATTTTGAAGCAAGAAGTAAAGCTCAGCAATTAAAAAGGATACCACCATTAAGCCAATGCCCTATAACCTTAAATCCTAAAATTGATTCTAAAACACAAAGACGGCTTCAATGTAGCATAGGTTTTGATTTGTTTTTTAAAAAAATAGCGGTTGGTTTTTCAGATAAGGCTGTTAAAGAACCCACGCTCTGGGGGGTAAACGTTCCTCCTCCGTGGACTTCTGGTAGTAGAAAATTTAACAGATAACATCAATCGGAAAGTGCTATTTTAAAATTGTAAACGTCTTCCTTTTTAATGGATTTACTACCGACCCTACAGGTTATATTTTTAAAATAGGTTTGATTTTCATTTATTTTTTTGCAAATCATTTCCTTAATACCCTTGTTTTCTTTATAATCATTCTTTACATCAAACACAAAAAACATGCCATTTAGAATATCTTTATTTATATTTATTAATCCCGCTCGGCCGACACTTGCATTTCCTACCCTTGCAACAGCTATTCTATAGTCTTTAATATTTTTATTTTCCGGGATCTCGGTTCTTGTCAGTATATTTTTAGCGGAAACATTATTCTCCTTATATGACATCTTAATATTTACAACTTTGGTGTCCAGATAATTTGAAAGCGGGATGCCCGTTTCGTTATTTATAAAACCGTTTGTTTTGTTAAAAATCACTTGGGGTATTATTTCTTCATGAATTTTGTTTATGTCATATATTTCCTCATTCTTTTCGCTGTTTTCAAAGAGTAATATCATTTTATTTTTTAATTCTTCTATATTGGTAAAAATAGCAAAGCAACAGGGTATATGCCGATCAAACCACTTCTTATCATTTTGATATATAATTATTGTTTTAAAATATCTTAAAAGCTCGTCTTTAACGGCCCGGTTTTTGTTTTTAATAAAGAAAGATATTGGCAAAACAAAGCCAATAGATGACTGGTCATCTTTTATATGTCTAAGGGATTTTAAGATAAAGGCATTTTCAATTTTTATTTTATCTTTTTTAAATTCCTCTTTAATTAGATATTCTGTTATCCAGCAGGGTGATTTAATATATTTTTCTTTATAATAATAGCTTTCTTTAATGTTATATTTAGTAAATGGTGGATTACCTATTATTAAATCGTATTTGTTTTTTATTGGAAAATCGAAAAAATCAAAGGGTGTTTTTGTGAGTTCCTCGTCTATTTCGCAACCTTCTATATTGTTGTAGCCTTTCTTGTTTAGGACCTTGATAAAATTGCCAGTTCCAAAAGAGGGTTCTAAAATTTTAATGTCCTTGTCGTATTTTTTATAATTAAATATTAATTCCAATAGCCTTTCAACTATTTCTTCTTTTGTAAAATATTGTCCCAATACTTCTTGTTTGTTATTCATGGTTATAATCTGATCTAACCCCAAAAAAATGGACACACAGTTAAGCTGCCAGCAGT
>JACPDS010000163.1 GCA_016183885.1 Armatimonadota bacterium | reverse complement strand
ATCTAAGCCGCTGGCATGACCTGAAGCATGGATGCCGTATAAATCTTTTTCTAAATAAGCTTTAATTTTAAAATATTTCAGCCAATTTTTTAATTTTTTTTGATCGATTTTCATTTCATCATTAAAAGGTTCTGAACTTGCTTTAATATAAATACTTCCCTCTTGAGGTTTTAAATCAAAAAGCTCGTTTAATTCAAAAAAATTTAACATTAAAATATATTTTTGAGGATTTTCTTTAATATGGAAAGCTTTAATCCCTTCATAAAAATGCGCTAAGGCCGGCTTTAAAAATTCTTCATATCGGGATTCAAAAGCTTGCTTCATTAAAGAAGATTTTTCCCCCCAATCTAAAAGATAGCCTAACAAATATTTATCATCTGAATAATCTGACAGGGAATATAATAAACTGTCTCTTCTTTTTAAATATACTTTTACATTGGAGTTTAAATTAATTTTTAAATTATATAATAAATAAGCTAATTTAGGAGAAATTACAAAAGTGCGTTTTGTCTTGAGAGCTACTTCTTCTATGGTTTCAAATCGAGTAATATCTTTCCATCCAAAATCCACCAGAACTAAACCAGAACTTAAATTTGCAAGCTTAAGGATTACTTCTTTTACTTTTTCTTCATCATCTTTAGTTTCTTCTTTTATTCTTGTTCCTTCAATGATTAAAGCTTCAGGATTTAAATTTTTAACCAATTCTTTTAAGCTATTAGAATATTGGCTAAATCTTCCATGAAATCTAAAATCACCTGAATAAAAAATTTTTTTACCGTCTTGAGCGGTAATTAAAAAAGCTAATGCTCCGGGAATGCTATGATCTACAGGGATGGCTTGAATTTTTAAAGAGCCGATAATAAGTTCTTCATAATTATTTAAAGTAATAAATTTTCGCTTTATTTTTTTTAAGGTTTTAATTGCCGGTTGATTGGAGAAAATGCTTTTATCCGAAGTATAACCTATAAATCTTTCTTTAAAGCTGCAAATTTCATTTAAAATTAAAGATGGAGAAACCTCTTCGACTGTTTTTAAAATGGTTTTGGTAATCGGAGAACAAATAAAACGGCATCAAGCGGTTTTTTTTTATTTAAATTTAAATAGTCTTTATAACTTAATAGAATTTTTCTAAAAGAAGAATTCTTAAACTGTGTATTTAATAAATCTTCACGGTAAATTCCGGGTATCGGGGGAAGAAGTTTTAAATAAATTAAATCCTCTAAAATAGCGTTTGCGCGCGGCTGGAGAAATTCATCAAAAAAATTGCCGATTTTTTCATAACTTATTCCAAAATCAAGCAGGATTTTATTTTCATTAAAATCAAGTAAAATTTTGTTTCCGCCGATTTCGGAAACTCCACCAAAAAAAGTAAGGTTAAACATGGATTATTTTAAAATATTTAAAAGATAATTTTCTATTTCTTTTTGTTCTTTTAAGCCTGAAAATTTTTCTATATCTATTTTAATAAAAATTATTTTCTCGCCCCATTTAGATTTTAATTGATTAAATAAATTAAGATAAATGGAGGTATCGGCATTCCACTCTCCGTAAAACCATGAAAAAACAGGAAAATGTTTTGAAGTTCCTTCGCTAAAAGCTTCTTCGGGAGGCATTTTAGAAATTTCAAGAGGATTTCCCGAAACCGAAGAGATTAAAAATAAAAATAAAAGTATTAATAAAAAATTTTTCATTAGTTTTTCGCCAGAATTTTAAGTTTTGAATAATTTAAATTTTCGTCTTTTAAATATTCGAAAATTATTTTAGTTAAATGTTCTATTACCCAATAAAAATATTCTTGGGAAAGATTTTCTATTTTAACTTCGGGAACGGGATTCATAAAATCAATCGCATAAGGAACGCCATCGCGCACGGCAAATTCAACCACATTAAAATCATATCCTAAAGCTCGATTAATCAATTGAGCCTCTTTGATGATTTTTTCTTCTAAGCCAGCGGATAAATTCTGCCCGCTGAAAATACATCTTCGTTCATAAGGATCGTATTTAATCGGCAAGACATATTTTTTGCCGATTACAAAAGTCCTGAAATAATTTTGAAAATTAATGTATTCTTGAAGAAGCATTACCTGCTCGCCGGATTGATTATAGGTTTGCATTAATTCTTCAAAATTGTTTACTTTATAAACATTTAACCATCCATATCCGTCATAAGGCTTTAAAATCGCCGGAAAGCCGATATAATCCACAATTTTTTCCCAATTTAAAGGATAAACCAAATTATGCAGGTCTTTTTCTTTAATTTCTAAATGATAAGCTTTAGAAGGAAGACAGATAGTTTTAGGAACAGCGATTTTTAGTTTGGAAGCTAAAGTATAATTATAAAATTTATCATCCGAGAGAAATAAAAAAGGATTATTAATTATACAGGTTCCTTGAAGATAAGCATTTTTTAAATAAGCTTGATAATATTCAATGTAATGAGAGTTGCGATCAAGAATTAATTTATAAGGATTTTCTAAATTTAATCTTAATGCGTCTACTTTGCAGAATTCGGCTTTAAAATTATCATTCTTATAATTAATGGTTTTTATTAATTCTTGAGAAAAAAAGTCTATAGGCGCTAAAATTCCAATTTTTATAATTTCCGGCATAATAGGTTAAATTCTTTTTTTAAAAAAACTTCCCTTCCCTTATAAAAATAAAAAGGAATTTTTAGAATTTAAGCGAAAAGAAAAATAATCTTTAAAAAGATATTTTTATGATTGGGGGAGAAAATGGGAGTAAAAGTTGTTAAAGAAAAAATTCAAGTAATCGTTATTACCACCGCTATGCGTTTAGAAGGAGAAATGCATGTGGTGCCAGGCGGAAGGCTTTTAGACGAAGTTAATAAAGAAAGAGGATTTCTCCCTGTTACCAATGTGACTATTTATGACGTTTCCGGAGAAAATGTTATCGATACTTTAGATTTTATCGCTGTTAACCGCAATCAAATTGTTTTAATTGCGCCATCTATTCCCGGAGAAGAAGGGCCGCCCTCATAAACTTAAAAAAACTTATACTTATTTTTGGGAGTTAAAATGCTTATTCGTTATTTAGGGCATAATTGTTTTTATTTAAGCAATTCCACGGGAATAAGTATAATTGTTGACCCTTACGGAGAACATCTTCCTTATAAATTTCCTTCTATTTCCAGCGATATAGTCTTAATAACGCATGAACATAGAGATCATAATGCTAAATGGCGCATAAACGGCAATCCTATTATTGTGAAGCGCACCTCTGATTTTCTAATGGAACAAGAAGTTTCTTTTAAAGAAAAAAATGAAATTTTAATTTTCAAAGGAATCCCTTCTTATCATGATAATATGGCGGGCAGAAAATTTGGACCAAATACTATTTTTATTTGGGAAATGGATGCTCTGCGGATTTGCTATCTAGGAGATTTAGGGCATCTATTAAGCGAAGAGCAAAAAAAAATAATTGGCAAAGTTAATATACTTTTTATTCCCGCAGGAGGAAAAACCACTTTAAATTCCACGGAAGCCGCATTAATAATTAATGAACTGCGCCCTAATTTAATATTTCCCATGCATTATAAGACTCAGGAAACCGCCGGCTTAAACTTAGCCGAAGAATCTTTGGAAGAATTTTTAAAAAAAGTGGAAAATATAGAAAAACCCAATTCTTTAGCTTATGAGACAGATAAATTTAGACTTCCTTTTTCTCCCACAGCAATAGTTTTAGAATATGAAAAAGAATAATATTAAATATATCTTTATTACCGGAGGAGTAGTTTCTTCTATCGGCAAAGGAATTTTTGCCGCCTCGCTGGGATGTATTCTTAAGAATCGCGGAATAAAAGTAACCATTCAAAAGCTTGATCCTTATATCAATGTAGATGCGGGGACAATGAATCCTTATCAGCATGGCGAAGTGTATGTAACCGAAGACGGGGCGGAAACTGATTTGGATTTAGGGCATTACGAAAGATATATTAATGAAAATTTAAGCAAAGATAATAATATTACCACCGGTAAAATTTATGGAACGGTAATTGCCAAAGAACGAAAAGGAGATTATTTAGGAGATACCGTTCGAGTTATCCCTCATATTACCAATCAAATTAAAACAGAAATAAAAAAAGTAGCCCAAAATTCCAATTGCGAAGTTTGCATTATAGAAATAGGCGGAACGGTTGGAGATATTGAAAGTTTGCCTTTTTTAGAAGCTATCCGCCAAATGCATTTTGATATAGGAGCAAAAAATGTTTTATATATTCATGTTACTTTAATACCCCATTTAGCCTCAGCCAGAGAACTAAAAACAAAACCTACCCAGCACAGCGTTAAAGAATTGCGCAGTATCGGTATTCAACCTAATTTTATTATCTGCCGCACTTCTGAGCCTTTAAGCCGGGAAATGATTGAAAAAATCGCCCTTTATTGCGATGTAGAAACTAAGGCTGTGATTGAGTCTAAAGATGTGTTTAATATTTATGAGGTGCCTTTGATTTTAGAAAAAAATGGACTGGGCAATTTAATTTGCAAAAGATTAAATTTAGTTTCACAGGGAGCTCATTTAGAAGAATGGAAAAGACTTGTAGAAAAACTAAAAACCCCAAAAGATATAGTAAAAATTATTTTAGTAGGGAAATATATAGAATTAAAAGATGCTTATTTAAGTATTGCCGAATCTCTTCAGCACGGGGGAATTGCCAATGAAGTAAAGGTAGAAATAAAAAAAATAGACGCTGAAGATATAAATAAAAAAAATGTTTATAAACTTATGTCTGATGGGGACGGTATTTTAGTCCCGGGCGGTTTTGGCTCCAGAGGAGTTGAAGGAAAAATTAAGGCTATTGAATATGCCAGAAAAGAAGGAAAACCTTATTTTGGAATTTGTTATGGAATGCAATGGGCGGTAGTAGAATTTGCGCGGGGAATTTTAGGCTGGCATAAGGCTAATAGCACCGAAGTTGATCCGGCCGCCTTACATCCTGTAATTGATCTTTTGGAGGAACAAAAAAATCTTAACACTTTAGGGGCAACTATGCGCCTGGGAGCTTTTAGATGCCGCTTAAAAACTAATTCTTTAGCTTATTTGGCTTATGGCAAATCTATGATTACCGAGCGGCACCGCCATCGTTATGAGTTTAATAATCTTTATAGGGATGAATTTGAAGCATCCGGCCTTGTAATTAGCGGAATTAACCCTGACAAGGATTTAGTGGAAATTATAGAATTAAAAAATCACCCCTGGTTTGTGGCGGTGCAGTTTCACCCTGAATTTAAATCTCGTCCTAATAATCCTCATCCTTTGTTTCGAGATTTTATTAAAGCCTCTCTAATGAACAAAAGGGGTCATGGGGTTAGGTCTTGAATTTAGCTGTTTTTATTTTTTTGGCAAAATTTTAGAATATAATCTTCTTAACCTTAAAGATTTTGGGGTTACTTCAATAACTTCGTTTTCCTTAATCCATTCCATCGCGCTTTCCAGAGTATGTATTAAAGGCGACGCGAGCACAATAGTTTGATCGCTAGTGGAAGAACGCATATTGGTAAGATTTTTTTGCTTTGTGATATTTACATCCAGATCGTTTTCCCGACTATGCTCCCCGACTATCATTCCGGAGTAGACTTCATCTCCCGGGACGACAAAAAGCCGTCCGCGCGGTTCCAGATTAACTATCGCGTAAGAAGTTGCGCGCCCGTCTCTGTCTGCCACCAGTGCGCCGTTAATGCGCGAAGGGATATCTCCCGCCCAAGGTTCATAGCCTTTGAATATGGAATACATAATACCGTTTCCATGGGTAAGACTTAAAAAAGTAGAACGAATGCCAAGCAGCCCTCTGGAAGGAATATGAAAATCCATCTTGATTCGGCCGGCGGCACCGGCGTCGGTATTAAATCCTGTCATATCGGTCATTATTCCTTTGCCGGAAGCCATAAGTTCTCTTATAACTCCGATATATTGTTTAGGAATATCCACTGTCAAACTTTCAAAAGGCTCGCAATTTATGCCATTAATTTTTTTTTCTATTACGCTGGGGCGCCCCACTTGTAATTCATATCCTTCGCGCCTCATAGTTTCAATAATAATAGCTAGCTGAAGCTCTCCCCGTCCTGACACTACAAATTCCTCCGGCGAAGAACCATCCTCAATTTTAATGGAAACATTCTGGCGGCCCTCCCGCTCCAATCGATTTCTAATCATATTGCTTGTTACATATTTCCCATCCCGGCCTGCAAATGCAGAAGTATTGATAGAAAACAGCATCTTTACGGTCGGCTCTTCAACCTCAATGCGGGGCTGAATCAAAGGATCTTCTATAGAAGTAACGGTATCGCCAATGGTAATAGCTTCTATGCCCGCTAATACAACAATCTGACCCGCTTGGGCCCGTGGAAATTCTATCATTTTAAGTCCCTGATATCCGTAAATATGTGTAACCCTTGCCTGGTAGTTTCCGGTTTTTCCCGCAATTAAGACAAGGTCGTTAAGCTCTATCTTGCCGGATTTCATCCTGCCGATAGCCAGCCGTCCTACATAATCCGAATATCCTAAGTTAGCGATAATCATGCTCAGGGGTTTGTCTTTTTCTATTTTAGGTTCCGGAATATAATTTCTGATGGCTTCAAAGACCGGTCTCATATCCAGAGGATCTTTATCCATATCCAAGGTAGCTTTTCCTGATTTGGAATCGGCATAGATAACAGGCGAGTTCAGATAACTAAGATCTGCTCCGCAGTCCAAAAGCAGGCTTAAGACTTCCTGCTCGACTATTTTAGCTTGAGCATCTTTGCGGTCAATTTTATTTATGATTAAAACCATAGGAAGTTTAGCTTCCAGCGCTTTTTTTACCACAAATCGGGTTTGCGGAAGCGGACCTTCAGCCGCATCCACAAGGAGGAGCGCTCCGTCAACCATGGAGAGAGTGCGTTCAACCTCGCCGCCAAAATCAGCATGTCCGGGGGTATCGACAATATTTATGGTAAGATTTTCCCATTCTAAACAGCAATTTTTAGCGGCAATAGTAATGCCTTTTTCTTTTTCCAGCTCGAGAGAATCCATAACTCTTTCAGGCACCGATTCGTTCAAGCGAAAAATTCCGCTTTGCTTAAGCAGAGCATCCACCATAGTAGTCTTGCCGTGATCTACATGAGCGATAATAACAACATTGCGTATATTTAAATTTTCTTTTTCAGCCATAATTTTAATTCTTCTCTTTCTTTATATTTATACAATTTGTATGGGCTCGCCCCGTTAGGCGCTTAAGCCAGCAAGCTAATAAAACGCCCCTACACATTAATAAGCCCTACCCCCTCCTTCAGCGCCACCTCTAGCGAAAGTTCGCGCTATATATAATAGAATATACAGTATAACACATTCAAATTATTTCAACAGGCTTTTGCAGTATCTTAACTTTTTCAGGAGGGAATACTGCTTAAACTCTGCGCAAATTTATTTTTTTCTCTTTAGCCATTCTTATGCCCCCATTTTAAATACACACTGATTTTATATGATTATCATAATTTCACGATAATAAACCCTTTTCCTTTGAATTGTCCGACAATTCAAATTAGAATACTGATAATAAGAGGAGGGAGGAGGAAAGATAAATAAATTTTTGCATTTTTTTTGCGGCTTATTTTTGCGTATCTTTGTTATGCAGGCTCAGCAGAAAAAAGTTCTCCCGAAAACGGAATTATATTTAATTTTTATTCATTAATTGCAAGTTTTGTATCTTTACGGAAGGCATGCATTTTTTCTAAATCAAAGACAATCTCCATTTCCTGTCCCACTATCGCGTTGGTATGAGGATCAACTCTAGCCACCAAAGAATCGCTGCCGATTGTTAAATATAAATATACTTCCGAGCCCATAGGTTCAAAAACCTCTACTTTAGCTCTTAAAGTATTTCCCGGAGTAGCTCCGCGAGAAAACATTTTATCATAAATATCTTCGGGACGAATTCCGAAAATAATCTCTTGATCAATATAACCAGTTAAAAGATTTGCATTGGAAGAAGGAACTTCTAAAGAGAATCTTTCATTTTTAAGCAATAAGCCCATTCCATTAGGGCTTCTTAAAACTTTAAGATTAATAAAATTCATTGAAGGACTCCCGATAAATCCCGCCACAAATTGATTGGCGGGATTTTCATAAATATTTAGCGGGGTATCAACTTGTTGGATTATTCCATCTTTCATTAAAACTATGCGTTGTCCTAAAGTCATTGCTTCCATTTGATCATGAGTAACATAAATAGTAGTAACGCGCAGGCGCTGATGTAATTTTTGTAATTCAGCCCTCATCTCCGCTCTTAATTTAGCGTCCAAATTGCTTAAAGGTTCATCCATTAAAAATACTTTTGGTTCCCGGACTATAGCTCTTCCCATAGCTACTCTTTGCTTTTGTCCTCCCGAAAGTTCTTTAGGCTTTCTATGGAGCAGTTTTTCAATTCCCAGCAAACTTGAAGTTTCTTTTACTCTTTTATCAATTTCCGTTTTAGGGAACTTTCTTAATCTTAAGCCAAAAGCCATGTTTTCATAAACATTCATATGGGGATAAAGAGCGTAATTTTGAAATACCATGGCTATATCCCGATCTTTAGGAGATAAATCGTTTACTAAGCGCTTATCAATATAAATTTTTCCTTGAGTAATTTCTTCTAAGCCGGCAATCATCCTTAAAGTGGTGGTCTTGCCGCAGCCGGAAGGCCCGACTAAAACCATAAACTCACCGTCTTTAATTTTAATATTAGCGTTTTTTACAGCGCAAACTTCCGCTTTTCTAAAAGCCGGTTTCCAAAATTCCCACCAGGATTTTTTGCAAGGAATGCTTCCTTGAAAAATCTTGTTAACTTCTTCTAAAAAAACTTCCGCCATAAAATTACCTTTAAAGCTTTAAATTTTCTTCAATGTATTCTATTTAAGGGAGGAATTTCCTCTTATAATATATAAAATGTTAATTTATGCCAGTTTCTATTTTAGACGATCCTAAAATTATAGAAATTTATGACCCGGAAAAAATATTAGACGATTTTTTAGAACTCCCCCTGCAAATTAAAAAAACTCTAGAAATTTTAGAAGATTGGGGATTAGAGCCGTTTATTCCTAAAAATATTTTAATTTCAGGAATGGGCGGGTCGGCTATTGGCGGGGAAATTTTAAAAGAATTTTTAAAATATAAGTTAAATTTACCGATTATCGTTAATCGGGAATACGAACTCACTGAATTTATTAATGAGGAAAGCTTAATATTTTCAATAAGCTATTCCGGGAATACCGAAGAAACTCTTCAAACTTACGAAGAAGCTAAGGGAAAAGGAGCAAAGATAATAGCTTTTTCCGTTGGAGGGCTGTTAAGAGAAAAAGCTTGTCATGATTTAACGCCTCATTTTTCTCTGCCTTCAGGTCATCAGCCTCGAGCAGCTTTGGGAAGCATATTTTTTGCGCTTCTTTCTGCCTTAATAAAATTAAAAATAATTCCCCAACAAACTCAAGAAATTGAAGAAATGTTAGAAAATTTATATTTTTTTCAAAGGGATTTTAGATTTAAGATTCCTATTTTAAAAAATTACGCTAAAAAATTAGCCATTAAACTTTATAAAAAAATACCTGTCATTTACGGATCCTGGAGTTATTTTGGCGCCGCAGCCATGCGCTGGAGAAATCAATTTAATGAAAATGCTAAAATCATAGCGCTCTCTAATATTTTCCCGGAACTTAACCATAATGAAATTGCCGCATGGGATAATCCTGAAACTAGTTATGAGAATTTTTTTGTAATAATTTTAAGAGATAAAGACGACCCTGTTAGAATCCAAAAAAGAATTAATCTTACCAAACAAATTATTCAGAAAAAAGCCGAAGTTGAAGAAATTTGGGCAAAAGGAGACGGGGAGCTTTCAAAAATATTTTCCTTAATTTTTTTAGGAGATATAGCAAGTGTTTATTTAGCGATACTGCAAAAAATTAATCCCGCTCAGATTGAAATAATCAACTTTTTAAAAAAAGAATTAGTTAAAGAAAATGAATAAAAAAATTTTAATTATTGAAGATGAAAAAAAAATAGTCCAGATTCTTAAAGCTTATTTAGAACAAGAAAATTATAAAGTTGTTTATGCCTATGACGGCAAAAGCGCTTTAGAAATTTTTGAAAGAGAAAACTTTGATTTAGTAATTTTAGATTTATTGCTTCCGGAAGTAAGCGGGGAAGAAATCTGTCAAATTATCAGAGAAAAATCCCGCATCCCTATTCTAATTCTTAGCGCCAGAAGTTTAGACGAATAAAAAATTAAAGGATTAGATTTAGGAGCGGATGATTATATTGTCAAACCTTTTAATCCTCAAGAAGTATTAGCCAGAATAAGGTCAATTTTAAGAAGAACCTCCCAAGAAAATTTTCCCCTTAAAACTCATCTTAAATTTGACAATGGAAGATTAATTATTGATTTAAACAGACGCCGGGTGATTAAAAACGGGAAAATTATTTACCTTACTAAAAATGAATTTAAATTACTTTTAGCTTTAATTGAAAATCCCGGCTGGGTTTTAAGCCGTCAAAAATTAATTGAAAAAGTTCAAGGAGAAGATTTTGAGGGATATGAGCGCACTATTGACGCTCATATTAAAAATTTACGCAAAAAAATTGAAGATTTTCCTTTAAATCCTCAATTTATTAAAACAGTTTATGGAATAGGTTATAAATTTGAAGCTGCCTAATTTAGATAAAATTGGATTTAAGTTAAGTTTAATTTTAATTTTAATTCTTTTCCTCGCGTTATTTTTAATAGGATCTTTAGATCAATTTTTCTTTTTTAAAAATTTTAAAGATTACTTAATTCTTCATCAAAAAGAAAAAGAAGAAAAAATTATCCGTATTTTAAAAAAGATTTACAAGGAAGATGAAAATTGGGGAGGATTGGAAGAACAAATTCCTTATTTTTGCATGATGTTGGGAACTTGTATTAAACTGGAAGATTCTAAAGGTAAAATTGTTGCTAATTATTGCGTTAATCGAGAATTAATGAAAGAAGAATTTCCAATTAACGAGAAAAATTCTATAATTTTACCTTTATATTTTAATAATAAATTTATTGCCAAAGTTTATTTAAATTCTGACATGCATAGTGAACCTTCTTTAAAACAGGATATAATTTTCCAAAAATCGATTAAAAATTCATTTTTATTCTCCGGATTAATTTCAGGAATATTAATATTAATTTTAAGCTTAATTTTAAGTAAAAAATTTTTAAAACCCATTTATGAATTAACTAAAGCCACTGAAGAAATATTCAAGGGAAATTTAAACTATCCAATCAAGCTAAAAGGGCAGGATGAACTTAGCAATTTAAGTTTTGCCTTTAACCAGATGAGAGAAAAAATTAAAAATCAAGAATTTTTAAGGAAAAAACTTATTTTAAATTTAGCTCATGAATTGCGCACACCCTTAACTACTTTAAAAGGATATTTAAAAGGAATAGAAGATAAAGTATTTTCTTTAAATGAAGAACTTATTAAATCTTTTCAAGAGGAAATTGAGCGTTTAGTCAATCTGATTGAAGATTTGCAAAAAATATCATATTTAGAAAAAGATACATTAAATTTAAAGATGAGTTTATTTAATTTAAAAGATTTAATAGAAAGCATTGCTAAAAATTTAAATTTTCATTTTAAAGAAAAAAATATTAATTTAAATTTTAATTTGCAGAATATTGAAATATCCTTAGACAAAAATTTAATTGCCCAAGCTATTTATAATATTTTGCATAATGCTTATAAATATACCCTCCCCGGAGGTGAAATTAATTTAAGCTTAATAGAAAAACAAAATATTGCCCAAATTAAAATTAAAGATAATGGAATTGGAATCGAGTCTAAAGATTTGGCTTATATTTTTGAGCGTTTTTATCGAGCCGATCAATCCCGAAGCCGTTTAACGGGAGGAACCGGAATTGGTCTGGCAATTGCCAAAGAAGCTGTTTTAGCTCATAAAGGAGATATAAAAGTAAACAGTGAATTTGGCAGAGGAACAGAATTTACGATTATTTTACCAAATTTTAAAAATTCATAATTTATTCAAAAATTATTTTTATGATTTATTATAGAGAAAAGGTAAAATAAAAAATGAAAAAACTTAAAATTTTTTGGGGATTAATTTTATTAATTTTAATTGCCGGAATAACTTATTTTATAGTTGGGCATTTTCGAAAACCCGGACAGATGACTGTTCTAGAAAGTCAATCCATGGATATGACTCTAATGACAGCCCCTCGCGGCAGTATTCCTGTAGCAGCAGAAATTGTTGAACTTGGAAATTTAGAAGAAAAAATAACTTATACCGGCAGTGTAGTGCCTTTTAACGAACAAATTGTTTCACCTAAAGTAAGCGGATATTTAAGAGAAATTTACGTTTATCCCGGAGATCAAGTTAATCAAGATCAAATTTTAGCAAAAATATTTTCTCCCGAATTAAATTCCAGATTAAATGAAGCCTCTTTTATGCTTAAAAGTTCTCAAAAAGAAATAAAAGAAACTGAAGAAGAATTAAAGATTTTAGACGCTAAAAGAGAGGCTGGTCAAGCTGAATTAGATTATTGGAAAGCGGAAATCAGCCGTGAAGAATTTCTCTATAAAAATGGAGCAGTTTCAAAAGATGAATATCAAAGTGAATTAGCTAAATTTAAACAAGCTCAAGCTAATTTAAAAGCTAATTTTTCTGAAATTAAAGCTCTTGAATTTAAATTATCTTCTCGCAAGAATTTAACTTATGCCGCTCAAGAGAATCAAGGCGCAGCTAAAATTTTTCAAGAATATACTCTTCTTAAAGCCTATCTTGAAGGAGTGGTTACAGACAGATTAATTAGTCAGGGAAGCTTTGTTCAAGCGGGAGCGCCGATTTTAAAAATCTCTCAAATTAATCCAATTAGAGTGCAGGCTAATGTGGCTGAAAAAGATTTTGCCGGAATAAAATTAGGCAGTAAAGTAAAAATAATTCATCCCAAATTACCTGAAGAAATCATTGAATCAAAAGTAAAGGCTATTTTCCCGGCCGCTAATCCTAATTCCCGCACGGCTGTCATTGAAACTCAAATTTCAAATTCTCAAAAAAAATTTCTTCCGGGAGAATATGTAATTTTAGAAATTTTTAAAATCCATAAAAAAAATATTCTTACTATTCCCGCTAAAGCTATTATAGAATTAGATTCACAAGAACGGACGGCTGTTTGGGCGATAAAAAAAGAAACTGCTAAAGAGCCGATAGTTTATACTTGTGTAATGCATCCGGAAGTTATCTCCGATAAACCCGGAAATTGCCCTAAATGCGGAATGAAATTAGTTCCCAAAGAAACTCAAAGTGGAAAAACCGCTCATTTAATTTATATTACTTTAGGAATTACCAATGGAGCGCGAACAGAAGTTTTAAGCGGTTTAAAGGAAGGGGATGAAGTAATTTACGCCGGATTTGATTACTTAAAAGAAGGAGATTTAGTTTATCCTACCAGTTGGAGTAAAAGCGGACCACAGGAATTACCTCTTCCTCCAATGTTAGAAGGGGAGCATAAAAAACATTCTATGCCGGAAGCGCCCTTAAAAGAAATCCATCACCATTCCGCTCCTATTCCTGAAATAACAAAACAACAAAACCAAGATAAACATCAAGAACAAACTAAACTTTATACCTGTCCCATGCATCCTGAGGTTATATCTTCAAAGCCGGGGAATTGTCCTAAATGCGGGATGAAGCTAGTTCTAAAGAAATGAACAGAAGATCTTCAAATATCTCTCAATGGTCAATTGATCATCCTTACAGCATTATTGCTTTTTATCTTGGCATTTTAATCTTAGCGATTGTAGCTTTAGGATTTTTTATGCCCAGAAGGATGATGCCTTATGTAGAAAGCCCGATTATTGGGGTGGTTTCTATGATGCCCGGTTTATCGGCCCAAGAGATGGAAACTTATATCTCTAAGCCGATTGAAGAACAGTTAGTAAATGTTAAGAATTTACGCTATATTCGCTCTACTTCTCAAGATGGTTTTTCAATTGTTTCTTTAGAATTTTATTATAAAACCGATATAAAAAAGGCTTTATTTGATGTTCAAGCCTTAATGAATGTTATTCAAGCTAATCTTCCTCAAAGCGGAGCTAATCTTAAACCTTCCTGGGTTTTAGCCATTGACCCTTTAAATTTACCGATTCTTTCTTTAAGTTTAACTTCTGAAAATTTGGATTTTCTTAAATTAAGGGAATTTGCCGATAATGAAGTGGTTAACCGCTTAAAAGTAATTAAAGATGTTTATTCTGTAGTTCCTTTTGGAGGATATAAAAGACAACTTCAAATAAAAGTTGATCGCCATAAATTAGCAGCTTATAATTTATCAATTTTAGATTTAAAAAAAGTTTTAGACGGCTATAATGTGAGCCGAAGCGGCGGAACTTTAACTTTTGGAGATTATGAATCTATTATTAGAGTGGATACTTTAGCTAAAGACGCAAAAAGTGTTTTAAATTATCCGATTGCTAAGATTGTTCAAGGAAAAACCATTCCGGTTTTTTCTGCCGGCGCTTCTTCGGGAATGGGGATGGAATCCGAAGAATCCGCTGAAATTAAACTTCCTCAAGAAAATAATTTTTTAACTCATCCAAAAATCGTTTATTTTAAAGATCTGGCTAAAGTAATTGATACTCATTGGGAACGAAGAAGCGCTTATCATTTCGTAAATAAGAGTAAGATTATTCCTTCGATTGAAGTTTCGGTAATTCAAAATCCGGGAGCTAGTTCGACTTTAGTTGTTCCGAAAATAAAGCAAGAATTAAAAAGAATTGAAAAAGATTATCCGGGAGTAAAATTTGATATATCTTATGATAATGCTCATTTTGTAGGTATTTTATTTAAGAATATGTTTGAAGAATTAGGTTTAGCCATTCTTCTAACCGGAATTGCGGTGCTTTTCTTTTTAGGGGATTGGCGGGGCGCTTTAATTTCTTTAACTACTATTCCTACCTCAATGGCTTTAGCCTTACTGGGATTAATTCCTTTAGGGATGACTTTAAATAGCGGAACTTTAATTGGACTTTTAATTTCAATTGGAAGATTGGTTGATGATTCCATTATTGATATTCATGCCGTAGAACGTTATTTGCGCTTAGGGAAAAGTCCTAAAGAAGCCGCAGTTTTGGGAATTACCGAGGTAAGATTAGCGGTAATTTCTTCTACTTTTATGCTTTGTTTAGCTTTATCTCCTTTGCTTTTTTGCGGGGGAATTGTAGAATTAATGTTTAAAGAATTAGTTTGGCCGATTATTTTAGCTTTACTTAGTTCAATGCTGGTTTCTTTTACTTTAACCAGTCTTTTAGCCGCTCAACTTTTACGTCCCCCCAGTGAGCGAGAAAAGGAAAAAAATTTATGGTTTTATAAAATTTTTTTAAATCCATTTCAAGCTTTTTTAGATCGTTTAGAGCATGGTTATGGAAAAGTAATTGCATGGATGTTAAGAAATCGTTTCGCTAATTTAACCAGAATTTTAGCTACAGTAATTCTTGGTTTTGCTTTTTATTATTTTATTGGAAGCGAAATGATGCCATTAGCCGATGTGGGACAGGCTTATGGAATTTTAGAAACTATTCCGGGAACTTCTTTTTTTCAAACTGAAAAAATAGTTTATCAAATTGAAAAGGTTATTCTTAAACATCCTGAAGTTGAAAAAGTTTCTACAGAAATTGGACAGGAAACGATGTTTGAATCCTTTAGTCCTTTTTATACCGGTTATGCTATGAATTTAGTGAATACAGCCGGCTTTATGTTTACTTTTTCCGATAAAGACGAAAGAAAGAAAAATATCTGGGATGTAATTGATGAAGTTCAAAAAGAAGCCTTAAATACTATTCCTGGAATCAGGCGTTTTCAGATTAAAGAAATGGGTTCGGATGTTATGGCTAGTTCCAGCGCCCCGATTCAAATTTTAGTTTATGGAAAAGATTTAAATTTACTCGATCGGATCGGGAATGAGGTTTTAAGAATTGCTGAAAATACTAAAGGATTATATCAGCCCGCCATCAGCTGGGAATTGCAAAATCCTACCTATGAAGTGAAAATTGATTTGCCAAGAGCATTGGAATTAGGTTTAAGTCCGGATGAAATAGCCGCGCAGATTTATTATTCTACAAGAGGCGGATTAACTAATGAATTTTATCGTCTTCCCAATATCCGCCAGGATACGATTTTAATTCGCTATGAAGGGGAGCAGAGAAAAAATAAAATTGATTTAGAAAATATGTATCTTACGGGAAAAGACGGGGTATCTATTCCCTTAAAATCAATTGCGCAAATTGAATACAAAAATTCTCCCACGATTATTGAAAGAGATGGATTAAGGAGAATAAAATCTATTACCGGTTTTTATCGTTTAGGGAAACCTCCTTCTATGGATTTAAGCATGGAAGTAATGATGAAAGCTATGCAGGAGATAAATTTTCCTCCCGGCTATGGAATTGAGGCTCGAGGGGATATGACTCAAATGATGGATTCTTTCAGGAGATTGCTGGCAGGATTATTATTTGCTTTTTTGTTTATGTTTTTAATTTTAGTGGCCCAATTTAGAGGTTTTTTACAGCCCCTCCAGATGGTTTTTTCTCTGCCCTTAGAATTAAGCGGAGTATTTTTCATGCTTTTCATCCTGCATCAAAATTTTTCCACAGTTTCTATTATGGCGGTAATTATTTTAAGCGGAATGGACATTACCACGGCTATTTTATTAATAGATATGATTATGCGTTATAGAGATAAAGGAGTTCCAAGAGATCAAGCCGTTCGAGAGGCTTGCCCTCAAAGATTAAGGCCGATTTTAATGACTTCAATAATCACAATTATTGTAATGCTGCCGGTTTCTTTTTTTCCAAAAACTGGAATGGATGCTTATTCTCCTTTAGGGACGGTAATTATTGGAGGATTAATTATTGGAACCATTTTAAGTTTATTTGATATTCCCATTATGCATACTTATATAGATGATTTAGTAGTTTTATTAAATAGAAAAATTTTAAAAAGAGAACGGACCTGGCCTGCGAGAAAAGAGGAAGAAGAATTTGAAAAATAAGTTTTTATTTGGTCCGGGAACAATCATAGCAATAATTATCGGGATATTTCTTATTTTTAAAAATTATTTAGTTCCCCATTCAAATTTAAGACCTAAAGTCCTGCCCGCTCCTTTAATTTTAGAAGTTTCTTTCTTAATCAATCAAAAAGAAAAATTAAATTTAAATTCTAATCAGTTATCTTATTTAAGTGATTTAGAAAAAAAATATAAAAAAGAAAATTTTCCGGTTAATAAAGAATTAAGTGAAGGCGCGAAAAAATTCACTTTATTAATGAATGAGAAAAAAGGCAAAGTTTCTAAAGACGAATTATTTCAAAAAATGCAGCCTGTTTCCGCGCTTTCTTTTAAATTAAGCCGCCTGCGAAATAGTTATTGGAATAAAGCTTTAATAATTTTAACAGCCAAGCAAAAAATAAAATTAAAGGAAATTTTAAATGAAAAAATTTAGTTTTTTATTAATTTTAATTTTACTTTTAAATTTAATTAGTTTTGCCGAAGATTTTACTTTAGAAAAAGCTTTAGAATTTTCTTTTAAAAATAATCCTTTTTTAAAAAGTATTAAACAAGAATTAGAAGGGAAAGAAGCCGTATTAGCGTCAGCTAAAACTTTAAATCTCCCCCAGATGACCTTTTCCACTTTTTTAGCCGAGGGGAATATGAATAATATTTTTAGCTCTGCTCCGGAGGTTATGCCCCAGTCTTCGGTAATCTTGCCGGAAAAAAGAGTTCTTGATTTAAATTTTAATTTAATGCTTCCGGTTTATACCGGCGGAAAGATTAATTCTCAAATTAAAAGCGCTGAATATCAAAAAAATCAAAAAAGATATTTTTTAGAAGAAATTGAAAATGAATTAAGTTCTAAAGTAAAAGAAAAGTACTTCGAAGGGCTTTTAAAAATAGAAGAAATAAAAATATATCAAGATTTAGTAAGATTAACCGAAGCCTTGCTGGAAAGATCTCAGCATCTTTATACATCCGGAAAGATTCCCTTATTTTATCATTTAAGAGCAAAAAATGAATTAGCGGAAAGCCGGCAAAAATTAAATGATGTTTTAGCGGAAAAAGAAAAAGTTTTAGCTCAATTTAAAGCTCTGCTTGGAAAAAATCAAAAAGAAGAAGTTAATTTAATTGATGATTTAAAAGCTTTGGAATTCAAAAAAGAAATTAATGAATGCTTAGAAATTGCCAAGATTAACCACCCTCAAATAAAAGCCCAGGATGAAGAAATAAAAACGGCTCAAGCTGAAGTTAAAATTGCTCAAAGCGCTTTTTATCCGCAAGTTTATTTAGGGGAAATGTATGATTGGAAAAAGAGCCAGCTTAGAGGAGAAGAAAATGGCTATACAACAGCTATAATCGGAAGTCTTGCAATTTTTGATTTTGGAAAAAGAAAAGCGCTCTTGAACGAAAAAGAAAAAAATTATCAAAAAACTTTAAATTTAAGGCAGGATTTAGTTTTAGCTAAAGAACAAGAAGTGGTAGAGAATTATAAAGATTATGAAGCCGCTTATAAGAATATTCCTTTAAGCCAAGCAGCTTTAGAAGAAGCTCAAGAAGTTTTCAAAGCGGCTAATCTTCGTTACGAAAGCGGGAAAGGAATTTTTATTGA
>JACPDS010000166.1 GCA_016183885.1 Armatimonadota bacterium | reverse complement strand
GATATTTTAGAAGAGTTGGGGAAAAATAAAAAAGATAAAATTTTAATCGGCTTTGCCCTGGAAACTAAAAACTTGATTAATAACGCTAAAAGTAAATTAAAGAATAAAAATCTGGATTTAATTATTGCCAATCCATTAAAGGAAGGAATATCCGGTTTTAATTCTAATACCAATCTTGCTGTTTTAATTTATAAAAACGGGAAAGAAGAAAAACTCTCTTTAATGAACAAAAAAGAACTGGCAGATTTAATCTTAGATAAATTAGTTTTTCTTTTAAAGGATAAAGCATGATTTTTTGCATTGATATTGGGAATACTAATATTGTTTTAGGAATATTTAAAGAAAAAAAACTTTTAAATACTTTTCGCATTTCTACGGACTATAAAAAAACCGAAGATGAATATGGAATTTTAATTCAAAATTTATTGTATTCTTCCAAGATAAATTTAAAAGAAATTAAAGCGGCAATAATTTCCAATGTGGTTCCCTCCTTAAAAATTGTCTTTGAGCGTTTAATAAAGAAATATTTTAATTTAAAAGCTCTCTGGGTTGAAGCCGGCATTAAAACCGGAATGCCTATTTTGACCGACCATCCGCAGGAAGTGGGAGCGGATTTAATTGTGGGAGCATTAGCGGCTTATGAGCTATATAAACGCGCTTTAATTGTGGTTGATTTTGGAACCGCTACCACTTTTACCGCCGTGTCTAAAAAAGGAGAATTTTTAGGGACCGCTATTTCTCCGGGGATTAGAATTTCTTCCGAAGCGCTTTTTTTAAAAGCCGCTAAACTGCCTCATATCGAACTTGCTATTCCCAAGACAGTTATAGGAAAAAATACCACCTCCAGCATGCAGGCGGGAATTATTTTTGGGTATATCGGTTTAGCGGAGAAAATTATTCAAAAATTTATTGAAGAATTAAAGGAAGAAGTTTTAGTCGTGGCTACAGGGGGATTAGCTAAATTTATTTGGAAAGAAATTAAAGGGATTAATAAATTTGAATCCGATTTAATTTTATATGGATTAAATTTAATTTATGAAAGAAACCAATAAGGCGGCATCGGCTAAAAAATTTTCTATCTTTATATTCTTTATTTTAATTAATTTAAATTTTGTTTCAGCTAAGAGCGGAATTTGGCAGGAATATTCAAAAGAAGATTTTAAAAAAGGAAATTTAATTAATTTAGCAGTTAGCGATGAATTTCAAGGCAGTTTAGAATTAAAAGCTCATTTTAATTTTGGCAGATATATTTCGGAAGAAAAAAAAACTGATTTCCTTTTTAACGAAGCTGTTATCTCATGGTGCGCTAATACTCCCGGAAATTGCGCTTTAGTTTTTTATTTAAGAGTAAAGTCTAAGGCTAAGTGGTCAAAATGGTTTAGAATGGGTTCTTGGGGCGATTTAAAAATTAAAGTTAAAAAATCTGAAAATGATTCATCGGCGGTGAAGATAGATTTTTTAACTTTAAAAGAAAAGTCTGCTTTTATTCAATATCGCATAGATTTTTACAGAAAAAGCAATTTAAACCCTCGAGTGCGTTTAATCAGCCTTACTTACCGCAATAATGAGGAAGATAAAAATAAAAATCTTAATCAAGTCATACCCAATAAAATTCTTTCCGTGCCTTATTATTCTCAAGGAGAAGCAAATCCTGAAATTTCCGCAAGAATCTGCGCTCCCGCATCAATAGCTATGATTTTAAATTATTATGGAATTAATAAAAATTTAAATGATGTAGCCATGGGCTGTTTTGATCAAGAAAACAATATTTTTGGAAACTGGCCTTTTAATACAGCTTATGCCGGAGAATCAGGGCTTTATGCATGGGTCAAATTTTTTAATTCGCTGGAAGAATTAAAAACAGAAATTTCAAAAAATTATCCTTTAATTATAGCAATTGCTTATAAAGACGGAGAATTAAAAGGTTCTCCCAATTCCAGCTCAGACGGACATTTATTAGTAGTCTGCGGGTTTAATGAAAAAGGCGTAATAGTAAATGATCCTGCTTTTAATAATGAAAAAGAAGGCAGATTAATTTATGATTATCAAGAATTAGAAAAAGCCTGGAATAATTCATCTAAAATAGCCCTTTTATTTAGACTAAATAAAAATAGTATTAACAATTCACAGGAGCGCTAATACTAAGTTGCAATCAAAGATATATTGATGAGGTTGTCTCCAAATCCCTGTAGGGGTTTGATTTATCAAACCCGCTCTATTAAATTTGATGCTGGCACTTAAGCGGGTTCAATAAATTGAACCCCTACAAATTAAACCCCTGCCCTCCTTTTTGGACAGAGCCCCCTACAAATCATTGCAAAATATCTCATTTGGAACAACTTGAATGACAGATTATCATCATTTGGCGACAACCCTATTAATAATCCTCAATTGCACTATTTTATATCAGTATGATTGCAACTTAGTATAATACTAATAATTTAATTTATCTTTATTTATCCTTTTGTTGAATTAAAGTTATCCCTAAATTAATTAAAAAAATAACCGCTAATAAAATTATTCCCAAGGCTAAAGAAATCTTAAAATTTCCTTTTCTTGATTCCATTAAAATTGCGGTAGTTAAAACTCGAGTTTCCCCTTTAATATTTCCGCCTACCATTAAAACCGCTCCCACTTCTGAGAAAATTGCCCCAAAAGCAGCCATTAAAGAAGCTAAAAGGGTCATCCTGGCTTCTTTAATTAAAATCCAGGCAAGCTGAATCTTATTTGCTCCTAAACTTATGGCTTGTAAAATCAAATTAGGATTAAGAGTTTGGATGGCTGAAGTAGATAAAGCCGTTACAATCGGCAAAGCAAGTAAAATTTGGGCGATAATCATTGAAAAAGGCGTATAAAGCCAATTTAGAAATCCTAGCGGCCCAACCGGCCATAAAAAAAGCATGATAATTAATCCTACTAAGACCGGCGGAATGCCCATTAAAGCATTGATTATGCTAAGAAATATTTTTTTGCCGGGAAAAGAACTTAAAGCTAAAAATACGCCTATCGGAACTCCTACAAAAAGCGCAATTATCAAAGCTATTCCTGAAACTTCTAAAGATAAAAAAAGAATTTGTAAAACTTCAGAATCTAAAGAGAAAATTAAATAAAAGGCTTCTTTAATTCCTTGAAGGATTAACTCCATTTTTTAAAAAGAGGCGGGATAAAATAAATTTTCTTTAAATTTTTCTTTCCCAAAATTTAAAATTTCTTTTTGAATTTCTTTAGATAGTAAAAATTCTTTTAACAAATTTGCCCCCTTAAAATCAGCTTTGGGAAATTTTTTAGTATTGACTAGAATAATACTATATGGATTAGCTAAAATTGGATCGTATGCTAATAAAATCTTTAAATTTAATTTGTCTTTAAAAACTAAGTAAGTAGCCCGATCGGACAAAATATAAGCTTTCTTTTGAAAAGCAATTAATAAGCTCTCCCCCATTCCCTGCCCGGTTTCAATATACCACTCTCCCCGAGGCGCAATCTTAAGTTCTTTCCAAATTTCTTTTTCTTTAAAATCAGTCCCGGAATTATCTGAGCGGGAAATAAAATTAACTTTATTTTGAAAAATTTTTAAAAAAGCTAGACTAATTTTTCTTATTCCTAAAATCTTAGCAGGGTCATCGCTTGGTCCTAATAAAACAAAAGAATTATAAAGAAAAGTTTCGCGATTAATTCCAAAGCCCTCTTCCATAAACTCTTTCTCTTTTTTAGGAGCATGGGCTAGAATTATATCCGCCACACCCTTTTTTCCTAATTCTAAAGCTTCTCCGCTTCCCACGGCAATTACTTTTACCTTATAATTAAATTTAGCTTCGAATTTAGGGATTAAATAATCTAAAAGCCCGCTGTCTTGAAGACTGGTAGTAGTAGTTAAAGTTAAATCTTTTCCTGAAACTAAATTAAAACTTAAAAATAAAAAACAAAATAAAAATATAATTTTTCTCATTTTTTTTATTCTCAATGGTTTTAGTTATATTCATTTTACAAATCTAAATATCCTTTCATAAAAAGTGTAATTACAAAGCAAAAGTGTCATAGTTAAATATATAGGGGAAATATCTCTTTGATTTTCAAGTTTTCAAACTCATTAATTTATTAATCAGCTTATCGGCAAAACTTTCAGCTTTTTGAATTTTGATATTGTTTAGATTTTAAATATTGGACGTTAACATTTTTTTAACATCCTGATATTTACTTTTTATCTATCTTATGTGATATTTAAATTTAGGAGATTGTTTATTAGTATAAAAAATATTAAGGAGGAAAAGTTTATGTTATCCAATAAAATGTCAGCTTCAGCTGAAT
>JACPDS010000164.1 GCA_016183885.1 Armatimonadota bacterium | reverse complement strand
ATTTTTGCAGTTAGTTTATTTTTAATTTTTCTTTATTATACCCCCTTTATTTGGAGAATTTTTTATCCATTCCCCTATAAAGAAATAATTCTAAAAGAAGCCAAAAGGCATAAACTAGACCCGTTGATTTTAATTTCTTTAATTAAAGCGGAAAGCGACTTTAAGTTAAACGCAAAATCCAAAACCGGAGCAATAGGATTAATGCAGATTATGCCTAAAACCGCAGAAGATATTGTCAAAGAGCTGAATTTTAAGGGTTTTTCGCTAGAAGCATTAGAGAGCCCGGAGCTAAATGTTTTTTTCGGAGCTTATTATTTAAGCAAATTAAAGAAAAATTATCGAGGAAACTTGTTTTTAGCCTTAGCCGCCTATAATGGCGGAAGCTCCAATGTAGATTTGTGGCTGAAAAATAAATCCGCGCCCATAGAAATTAAAGATATTCCTTTTTTAGAAACTCGAAAATATCTTAAAAATATATTTAAAAATTATAAATTTTATAAAAAAGCTTATTCAGATTTGTAGGAAGATTTAAAAGAAAATAGAATAATTTCTTAATAGAGAGTAAAAATAAATACTAAATTCAAAACAACATCAAAATTCAAATGCCCGAGGTTCAAAATAAAAAGATGCGCTTTGAGAATTTGGATTTGTTTGGGATTTCGAATTTAGTATTTAGAATTTATTATATCAAAGGAGGAAAGAAATGCAAGAAGATCTTAAAATTTTATTTGTTTCTTCGGAGGCAGCCCCTTTTGCAAAAACAGGAGGATTAGCCGATGTTTCAGGCTCGCTTCCCCGCGCCCTGTATGATCTGGGAAATGATATTCAACCTAAAAGATCTCAAGTGCGATTTAGAGATTTTAGTAGGAGATAAAAAAATAAAGGGCAATCTTTTTGAAAGCAGATTGCCCGATTCTAAGGTTAAAGTATATTTTGTAAATCAAGAAGAATATTTTTTCCGCGAAGGGCTTTATCAAGACAAAGGGATTGATTATCCAGATAATTTAGAAAGATATATTTTCTTTTCTAAGGCGGCTTTAGAGGCGATAAAAAAATTAAATTTTAAAGCCGATATAATCCACGTTAATGATTGGCAGAGCGCTTTGATTCCGATATATTTAAAAAATATATATAATCAAGATGATTTTTTCAAAGAAACAAAAACTATTTTTACAATTCATAATTTAGGCTATCAGGGGTTATTCCCCAAAGAAAAGTATCCCTTGACGGCTCTTGGATGGGAATTATTTAATATGGAGCAACTAGAATTTTACGACCAATTAAACTTGCTTAAAGGGGGGATAATTTTCTCCGACCTTATAACCACCGTCAGCCGAACTTATGCCGGAGAAATTCAAACTAAAGAATTTGGCTGTGGATTAGAAGGGGTTTTGCAAAAAAGAAGTCAGCATATCTTTGGAATTTTAAATGGAGTGGACTATAATGATTGGTCGCCCCAAGGAGATCAATATATTATTAAAAAATACAATGAAAAAGATTTAAGCGGAAAACTTGTTTGCAAGAAAGAATTGCAAAAAATTTATGAACTTCCTCAAAAGAATGTATTTTTAATGGCAATGATTACCCGTCTGGCCGACCAAAAAGGGCTTGATCTGGTAGCGGAAATTATCGATGAGTTTTTACGCGAAGATTTACAATTAGTAGTTTTGGGAACGGGGGAGCCAAAATATCATAATATCTTTGAAAATATTAAGAAAAAGTATCCTCAAAAAGTTGGATTGACTTTAGGATTTAACATTAAACTTTCTCATGAAATCGAATCCGGCGCAGATGCGTTTTTAATGCCTTCTCACTATGAACCCTGCGGATTAAATCAAATTTATAGTTTAAAATATGGAACCATTCCCATTGTAAGGCATACAGGCGGATTAGCCGATACCATAGAGGATATAGAAAGAGATCGTCAAAAAGGAAATGGATTTGTTTTTCATGAGCATTCTTCAACTGAACTTCTTAAAACCATTAAAAGGGCGCATAAATATTATTTACAAGAAGATAAATGGGAGAAGTTGATTAAAAGGGCTATGCAGCTAGATTTTTCTTGGGATAAATCTGCTAAGGAGTATCAAAAAATTTATTATAGTTTAATTCAAAATAAAATGCTTTTAAAACATTAGGGAATAAAAAAAATTCTAAATTTTAATATCTAAATTTAACTTAAAGAATTCAGGAGCCAGAATCCAGAAGACAGAATAATTCAAAAAATAGAAAATGCAGAGGTTGGATTTATCCGACCAGAAAGAGAGTATTTATGCCAAGTAAAATTACAACTCAATTTTCTGTAGGGGTTCAATTTATTGAACCCGCTTAAGCCAGCAGAGTCATCAGAAAACGGATAGCGGGACGTCCCCCGATAGTAACTTCGGGGACATACATAAGAATGAGGTATTGGGGGAATAGTTAAATGAAATTACATACAAATCTTGACATTACCTTCTCGCCCGGGACAGCTTGTGCGTCAAGTGATAAATATGTTATTATGATATTGTAAGCATTATATTATATTATTGCGCATATCCTGAATGGAGAGCATATTCTGTCAAAATAATAAATAAGGAGGGGGAAAATATTGGGCATAGGAAATACCGGCGATAATTTTGAATATTGTGTTCCCAAAATTGAACCTCCAAAAACAACTCAAGACGGTTCAATACTTTTTCCGAACGGAACAAAATATTCCCCGGCGAATAAACCTATAGTTTCCGCGCCTTCGACTCCTCCGACCGATTTGCCGCCCGGAGTAAAATTGCCCATGCCCGAGATTTTAACCCCGGGAATAGCCGCAGAGCCGTTATTGCCGGTGGATACAATTTTCTCTCAGGAAGGAGCCCTTGTTTCTGCGCCCTTAGAGGATAATCTAGAAATTTTCTCCGAAGAAGTTT
>JACPDS010000160.1 GCA_016183885.1 Armatimonadota bacterium | reverse complement strand
GATTTGGAGAATTTTTTAAAAACCAATCTGCATTACGGCGATGCGGGAGCGAGTATTCTTAGAATTTATATTCTATACGGCAAAAAAATTCTGGATTTTTCCACTTTAATTTCTTATGAGCAAGTTTTAGCTTTAGCGAAAATTGAATTAAAATTTGCAAAACAAGAAGAGCCAATTGTTATTTTAGGACAAATTTAAATTAAAAAATGCTCAGTTTATTAAATCCCGATTCTTTAATTATCCTTCAGGCTTTATTTAAAAATAAAAAAAATAATTGGAATAAAATCCAAATTTTAAAAAAAGAAACTTTAATTTTAGCGGAAAAAATTAAGCGGACCGGATTATACAATTATTTAAAACAAGAAAAAATAAAAATTATTGAAAAAGAAGGCGGAATTTATTCTAATTTAATTATCGGAGCTTCTTGTGATTTAATAAAAAAAGAAATTTATCTTTTTTTAGACAGTTTAAATTTATTAAAGAAAAAAATCGATTTTCTTAATTTTCAGGAATTAAAAGAACTATTTATCGCTCATGAAGCCTTTCATTTTTTAAAGAAAAATAAATCCAATTTTTATGATGAAATTGGAGCGCATCTTTTTTCTCAAAATATTTTAAAACTTGATTTTTATCCCGGTATTTTAGACTTAATTTATATTTTAAACTAAAATTATTTGCTCTTATACTTTTTTATTTAAACTTTTAAAAGCAATACAATCTAAAATTACCTGTTTAGCCAGTCTCATTGCATCTATCAGTTCAGGCTTCCCAAAAGCCGGCTTCCAGCCGTCCCAAAGCTCATCGCTAATTATTAAGAGATTACAAACTTCCACTTTTCTAACTTTACCAATAGCATACATAGCCGAAGTTTCCATATCAACGCCCAAAACCCCCTGTCTGCCGTAATCCTTAACTTTACTTATTAACTCTCGATAAGGAGCATCGGTTGTCCAGATTGGCCCGGATGAAACTTTTACCCCTCTAAACCTGCAAAAATTTTTTATAATTTTAGCTAAACGCAAACTAGGGCTAACTTTAGATGCGTTATTAAGATAATGCGCTGAAGTTCCTTCTTCGCGAATACAAGAAGTTGGAATAATACATGTGCCCGCCGGAGCTTTGGATTGAAGACTTCCTGCCAGTCCAATTCCGATAAAGATACGCGCTCCGCAGGCAATCAGCTCTTCCATAAATACTACCGTTCCTGAAGAGCCCATGGGAATATTAGCAAAAGATACTAGATGCCCCTTAAATTTGCCGGTATAGAGAGGATATTGTTCCCCATACGGCCAATGATGAGGAAGTTTAGCTCCGCTGACTTTGGCAAAATGCCATGTTATATTTTTCTGCCAGCTCATCACCACTATAGGAGCTACGCCAAGATCTTTTATGGATAACTTATGTTGTTTTAGATACCAATCTATAAACATTTTAGGGCTGAATAATTCCTGCATTATAATTAACTCCTTATTTTTTAATTAAGCAAAATTTTCGTCTAAATAAACTAATGCGTCTTTTTAGACAAAATCTAAACTTTTTTTGACTAAAATTTCGTTTCTAACTTTTTAACCGGCTTGCAAAACAAATTGAGTCTCTAGTCTAAATCAGAAAATAAAGACACGAAACCCGCCGTATTTACCCAGAAATTATTAAGATTGTGAACCAAATGGTTGACAATCTCTCTGCGTTGTATTTTTAACTTTTCTCCTCCTGCCGCCCCGCCTAAAAGAATATTTGAATAGCTGCCGTCTAAAAATGCAATATAAGAAATATTTTTATTTTTTTCTTTTAAACTAATAATTTCAATCAATTCGGCAATTTGTTTATCTTGCCCGCCGCCAGAAGTATTTAAATGTTTCGCTTCGCATAAGAATATATTTTTTCCGCTTTTGATAATTAGGTCTAGTTTTTTATTTTGTTTTTTCGTGGATAATTTAATACTTAAATTTTTTCGGACATTTTTTACACTAAAAATCTTTGAAAATTTAACTATACATTTTTCTTTTTCAAAAAATTCTTCCCAAGTTTTTATTTTTTTAAAACCCTGTTTTTCTAAAATATCCAAAAGTTTCTTCTCTCCGCAACTTCCTTTTTTACGGGCGGAATTCGAATCCAAAATTGCTTGAACCCATTCTTCAGGAACATTTTCATTTAATACTCTTTTATCAAAATATCTCTCCGCAATCTTTTCGAGTAAAACGATGTCCTTTTTGGCAAAATCTAAAAAACTATCGCAAGCATTTATAAAACAAGCTGATCTTGCATTAATTTAATGGACACACCGAAGAGTTGGATGTAAAATAAAACTTGGAGGTGTGTTAATGGAAGAAAATAATAAGAATAATAATAAAAGAAAGTATGATAATGAGTTTAAGCGTGAAGCTGTTCGTCTTGT
>JACPDS010000165.1 GCA_016183885.1 Armatimonadota bacterium | reverse complement strand
CGATTGTGTGCCAAATGTTAATTTCTTTGATATAACAAGAGGCCTTAATTGACGCTCAGCATGGTTATTGGTTGGCGAAACACCGGGCATTTCAAAAAAATGCCACAAGCTTTTTGAGAACCCTAAAATATTTTGACAAGTTCGTGCTGTTTTCTCATGACTGCAATACGATCCCATTCTTAACCATTTCAACATGCTGTTTTTAAAATACCTTAAACGCCTTTTCTGCTTCTTTGAAAAATTGAATCCTAGAATAAATTCTGTTTTCCAAAAAACAAATAATTTTAAGTAAGCTTTTAATACTAACGATCAAGGCCGTGAACGATTACCATTAACAGGGGTAGCCTGAGATATTACTCTAAACGTTTACACGTGAATTACACTCACTCTAAAAGTTTACAATTTAGATTTAGGGTTTAAATTCTTTATAGTATTATCTATTGCATCCTCTGTACGACTTTTACCGAACAGACCTAAATATTTGTGTCCTGCTTTAGCCTCTTCTATGATTAAAATCTTAGCTTTATTGAAGTCATTCGGCAAATGGAAGACAGGACTATCTTTATATGTATTATATACATCTTTTGCTGCTATATCCATTAAGTTCTCTTTATTAGTAATACCTTCTTTAATATGTTTAACTATAGATTCTAAAAATAACTTTTTAATTTTCATCCTGTTCTCATATTGTGATGGTCTTTTATTTAAATCTGCCTGCAGTATACCTATATGATCATTTAATAATTTTACTAACCTATCTTCACGTGATTCATTTTGAGATAAATTTTGCTTATTAGAAACAGGACTTATTTTTATATCAGAGCCATATGCAGATGATATCATTTGTATAATTTTACCTTTACTTTCAGGATCTTCGTTATATGAATTTGCTCTCTGTAATACAGAACCAAATTTTAATTGTTCTGTATTACCTGTATTAAGTAATGTTTCTACAATATCTACGTGTCCATTTTTTGCAGCAAGACCCAAAGGAGTTTCAAGATTATCATTTGAACATACAAGCAAAGATTGTTTATTACCAGAATTATTATATATGAATTTTAATAAATTACTAAAACCTTTCTCTGCGGATTGAAGAAATATTTTATCCTCTTTAAAATTAGACAATATTTTATTGATATCATTTTTTTCATTTTCATTTAAATTTTCTTTATATTTTAACAATAATTCAATTAGTTCAACTTGTTTTTGTTTATCATTACAAGATATGACCGATTCAAACAAGCTAGTATTCTTAATATTTAATTGATCAACGCCACATTTTTCTAATAAATATTTTGCAGTAGACACATGACCATTTCTAACAGCGTTAGATAGTAAGGAATAAATTTTATTTTCATCTTTAAATTGTAAGTTTGCTAAATATTGAATATTTTCTTTTGAGAGTATAGAAAAAAAATTTTTTACTATATCCTCTTCCCCATCTTCTACCGCAAAAAAAAGTGCATTTTTAACATTTTCAACAGATAGCATTTTCTTATCTTTCATTATTTCTAGAATAATATTTACCGTTTCTTTGTCATGACTTAAAACAGCATTCTCAAGAACATCATTTAATTTAGAAGGAATTATATTATTATGATTTTTTAATATGTTATTTAATAGAAACGAATTTCCTTCTTCAACTGCGATCTTAAAAAATTCAGCATGGTCTAAGTTGAATTTTTTTAATATATCTTCATTAATGTTAACTTTCCCTGTCTTGAGCATAGAGTTCAACATATTAGTAACAATAGGCCATTTTTTATCATTTACAGCTAGGTCAATAGGTGTTATGTGACTTTTAAAATCTCTTTGTGTCGGATCAATGTTTTGGCTTAAATACTCTTTTACTTCATCTAACAGTCCTAAATGAGTTGCATAGTGTAGTAATTCTAGCTTACGATATCTAACAAGCTCCTTTTCTCTTATATCTTGATGATTTTTAATTTCATTAACATCCTTAATGACTTCTGCATTGGAAAGATCAATATTATTTTTTTCAATTTTATTTTGCAAATCACTCAGATGATTTATTTTTTTTTGTTTATCTTCTTTGCTAATATTAGCATACGAAAAAATTGAAGAATCTAATTTTAAATCTGCAATATAATTATTTATTTCTTTCCAAATTTCCCATTTTCGCTGATCAGGATCATTTCTTAAGCTATCCATTATAAGTAAATTATCATCATTTATTAAGAAATTTTTATTTGCATTAAGAAACTGTCTTGCTGGATATGGCTCAGTAAACATAGTATTGTATTTCATTTTATAATATTTATCTGGAACATTATTAGAAGCACGATCCTTGTATGGTGCTATCATATTATTTTCAGAAATTTTGCCTTCTATTGTTACTATATCTATATTGTTTTCATTAGGGTTAACGCCTTGGTCGCCATATTGAGTATTTGTAACCAAATTTGAAAATGCTTTTACATTAATTTTAATTGAAGGGTATTCTTTGCGTATTAATTTATAAAATTGACTAGAATAGCTTTCACCTGCTGTATTGTAAAAGCCATTTTGGCAACCGATTAAATTAAAATCTATTTCATTTACATTATCGAATGGAAATTTAAAATTTTTTAGATTTTCTAAAAATTTAGCCGGACTTAAATTTTTATCTCCATAATTTATTTGACTCGCATGACCACAGAAAGTTACTTCTAACTTTCGTGGCTTATCTGTTTTTGCAATAAGATTATTAAAGCAACCTTCTTTAAATATTGAACGATTTTCTTGATTTTTATATCATTTTTTCCAGATTCCAGAAAAT
>JACPDS010000015.1:15220-18836 GCA_016183885.1 Armatimonadota bacterium | reverse complement strand
CAAAAAGGAGCATTTTTGAATATATTGAAATTATTTATAACCGTATCAGAAGACATTCGTCATTAGGGTACAAAAGTCCGGCAAATTTTGAACTGCTGGCAGCTTAACTGTGTGTCCATTTTTTTGGGGTAAGATCAACTTGCCTCCCCTCGATGAAAATATTATAATAGTATTATGTTAAATATTTGTTTAGAGATTATTAAAAGATTGTTAATTTTGCCTTCCTTTAGCATCATTTTTAAAACCCTGTAATCAAAAAAATAGCTGAATTCTTTTTTATCAGGAATTTTCGAAAGGAGATAGAAGCTGCCAGCTTTAGAGCTAATAATTTCTGCGTTAATAAAAATTTAACAAGGCGTAAAAATAGAAGGATTTGTTCCAGAACCTTCTGATCCTCAAAATCTTTCCATTCAACGATTAGCTGTTCTAACACCAGAACAGGTTTAAGAACAGCTTAAGGAACTAAAGGGAAAACTTGCCCAAGCTGACCAAAAAGTTAAAAATTTAGAAATGCGTTATAATCAATTTTCCAGTATGAGCAATTTAGTATCCAGCTCTATAAATTTAGGAGGCGGAGGAGGAATTTCAGGACAATTACCTCCAATTACAGGAGGAATGGGAATTCCATCTATAAATAATTGGGGTCAGAGTCAATTTAATTATGTTTTCAAATAGGAGGCATATCGATTGAGGCAACGGGCAAATTTATGGACATCCTCTTGACATTAGAGATAATATATTTCCTACAATCCAAAAACTTCATGCCAGATTTCTAAAATTATTAGTGCCATGAGCTGTTTGCTGTAAATTAACGGCGCGGAAGAAAATTTTTCTTTTAAATTTTTAATATATTCATATTTAAAATAACCCCTTTTTTTAATCCGCTCTGGACTTAAATATTCTTCCACCTGTTCCCAAAATACATTTTGAAAATGACTTTCTATCGGCATATGAAAAGCTTGCTTCTTTTTGGGAATTAAAATTCTTGGAAAAAATTCTTTTAATTTATTTTTAATTAAAAATTTTTCTTTTAAATTTTTAATTTTTAAATTGTCAGGGAAACTTAAAACTAATTTAATCAAGCGCGGATCTAAATAAGGAACACGGGCTTCCAGCGAATTTGCCATAGCTAAACGATCCTGCTTAAACAAAATATTATCCGGAAGCCAGCTTTTATATTCTCTTAATAAAATTTTATTAATTAAAGATAAATTTTCTTCTTTTTCAAATTCTGCTTTATCTTGGGTTAAATTGCTAAAACTCTCGGAATATAATTCTTCTTTTTCGATTTCATTAAAAAGAGAAATTAAAGATAAATAATGCTTGTCCGAATCTTTAAATTCCAAATTTTTAATAAAACTTAAAATACGTTCTTTTTCCCGGAATCCTAAAAATGAAGGGTAATTAAAAAAATAATTTAAAAATTTTAAAGGCAATAATTTAAAAATTTGAAAAAATATTTTCTTAAATAATATAGGAAACTTATTATAAATAGTTTCGGCTAAAAAAATCGCTCTTTGATGGATATAACCTCCTAAAAGTTCATCCCCTCCCTCGCCGGTTAAAACTACTTTAACGCTTTTTCCGGCTAAACCGGACAAATAATAAATAGGGACAATAATAGCATCGCCTAAAGGCTGGTCTAAATGCCAAACAATTTTCGGGAGAGCTTTTAAATCTTCTTCCTTAATAACAATTTCCGTATGTTCAGCGCCTAAAAAATCGGCTATTTTTCTTGCCTGAGGAAGTTCATCGTAATAATTGCCAAAACCCACTGAAAAAGTTTTAATTTTATCCTGCCCATTTTTTTTCATTAAAGCCGCTATTAAAGTAGAATCTAATCCTCCGCTTAAAAAAACTCCTAACGGAACATCGCTGATTAATTGTTTTTTTACCGAATCTTCCAATAAAAAATAAAATTCTTCTATTAATTCAAAATAGTTTTTATGACTGGGCTTAACTTCCAAATTCCAAAAAGAATGAAAATTAAGCTTTTTATCTTTATAAATTAAAATCTTTCCCGGAAGAAGCGCAAGGATACCCTTAAAAATAGTTTCTTCTCCATTAATAGAACGAAAGGTTAAATATTGATCTAGAGCCTTAAAATTAATTTCTTTTTTAAAAGCTAAAAGCAGGGCTTTTATTTCCGATGCGAAAAATAAATTTCCCTTTGGACCTAAAGCGTAATAAAGAGGCTTAATACCGGCATGATCGCGCGCTAAAATAAGTTCTTTATGTTTTTCATCATATAAAGCTAAAGCAAACATTCCATTAAATTTACTGAAGCAATCTTTTCCCCATTCTTCATAAGCATGTAAAATTACTTCTGTGTCGGAATTGGTTTTAAAATGATGTTTTTTACGCAGATCCGCTTTAAGGTCTAAAAAATTATAAATCTCGCCGTTATAAGCGATCCATAAAGTTTGATCTTCGTTAGTCATAGGCTGATGCCCGGTTTTAATATCAATAATGCTTAAACGTCTATGAGCCAAAGAAATTTCATCTTTAATATAAAAACCTTTTTCATCCGGTCCGCGATGAGTTAAAATTTCGCTCATTTTTTTTAATATTTCTTCATTTTTAAAGCCTGTGAATCCGCAAATTCCGCACATTTTAAATTATTTCTCTTTCTTTTTCCCATATTTGGCTGGTTTTAAATAAACGCTCTTTAATTTCTATTTTATTTTTTAAATTAATTTTAGGAGCTAAATTTTCAAAATCGTCTTCTTCTAAATTTAAAAAATAATTTGCAGAAGAGGTATGCCATAAAGTTAAATTTTTAACTTTTTTAAGAAACTTTAATTTACGCTTAGTGTAAATTTTATCTTTAATATTAACTTCTTTAGTTTTAAAAATAAATTCCCGCTTTAAAGCAATCGGCGCCGGACTAAACTTTAAAAATAATTTTTCCTTTAAAATTTTATTAAAAAAATTCACATTAAATTTTCCCAAAGTATAATTAAACAAGCGAAAAGGAATTAAAAATTTAACTAAAGGATAGATTCTTTTTAATTTAAACATTGAAGTTTTGATTTTTATTTTCATTTCAGTTAAATTAATCTCATAATTAGATAAAGGAAATTGGGAGCTGAAAGAAATATTTTTATATTTCCCTAAATAGCCGCTGTCAGAAAAAATCAATTCACCTTCTTTAGAAAATATTTTTAAAACTCCGCCTTTTTTGTAATTTAAAAGAGCATAATAATTATGATTATTAATAATTAAAATCCCGGCATTTTCAAAATTTTTATAAGGTTCAATAATCTCCAGCTTCCCTTTGATTTCTTCTCCGCTCTCCAGAGCGGATTCTAAATAATTTACCATATCAAAACAAAAATAACGATCATCTAAGTTTATTGGATTTAAGATTTTTCTTTCTTTTAAAGATAAATAAAAAAAAGATAAAATATCTCTGGCTTTTGGAATTTCATCTTTTAAAATTTCTAATCCCAGGGGATAAAAAAATCCGGTATTGCGGCTCCCATAATCTCCTCCAAAACTTCCATTAGGATGAAAGAAATAACTTAAGAAATTTATAGCTTTTTCTAAAACCGCTAAAATTTATTTATCTTTGCTTTTTTTATAATATTTAGCTAAATAACTAATAGTTAAACTT
>JACPDS010000015.1:0-15183 GCA_016183885.1 Armatimonadota bacterium | reverse complement strand
GGGTCCGCGCCTTTATATTCTAAAAACCAGCCTTCTTTATCCTGCATTAACATCAAAATTCTTAAATGATTTAAACAAGCGGTTTTAAAAAAAGTATTTTCAGTAATTAAATAAAGATTATAAAAAGCGGCTACTGCTCCGGCGCTATGATTAGCTGTCAGGAGATCTTCTGTTTTTGAGAGCCACTCTCCGGATGCCTTAAAAGCTTTCATAAGTTTATCTTTAACTAAAGAAGAAATTTCTTCTTTTAATTCTAAATAAGTTTCGCTGACCGCATAAAGAGTAAAAGCCGTAGCAACAAAGCTATGCTCCTCCGGATAAGCTTCATTAAAAGAACCGTCTTTATTTTGAATTTTACACCAAAATAAAAGCGCTCCTTCTAATAAAGAAAGAATTTTTTTGCTTTTATAATAAATATTTTCTTTAAAATTATATTTATAAATTAAAGCTAAAAATAAACAGGCTTCCTGATAGCGAGCGCAGGGATAATCGGTGATAAATTTATAATGCCAGAAATTACGATCAAAAGAGCCGTAAGTGAAAGAAGTTTCTTCCCTGTCAATTAAAGAAAATAAGCGCGGCAGAGCTTCTAAAATTAAATCGGCATAAATCTTATTCAATTATTCCTCTTGAGGAGCTCATTAAAAGTTAAAGCTAATTTTTTAGTTAAATTTTCCCGGGTAAATTGATTTATAAAATTTTTATTTGTCTGCAGGTATAACTTGCCTGATTTCCATTTATTAAAGAGATCTAAAAGTATCCCCTTTAACTCTCTTTTATTTTCCACAACAATCCCCGCATTAGCCTGAAAAATTAATTTAGCTGCCTGGCTGTTTCTAGGCGCGATTGCTAAAATAAATTTATTTGCTCCTAGATATTCAAAAATTTTTGCGGTATAAACCCTTTGCGCTTCTTGGGCGAAATCCAGAATTAATAAACATATAATCGAATTTTTCAAAGATTTAATTACTTCGCCCTTCGGCATAAAACCTGTAAAAATAATATTTTTACTTTGATTTTTATTTACTATTTTTTGACAATCTAAAGCTACCTCTCCGATAAAAATTAATTTAGCGCATTTTTTAAATTCATGGTTTTCTTCGGCAATTTCCTTAAATATATTTATAAGAAAATCAGGCCGCCGCAGAGAATAAATTTTTCCGCTATGTAAAATAACGAATTCCTTATTATCGCTTGATAAATCACCTTTAAAATCATCTTCATCAAATCCATTCGGGATAGAAATAAATTTTTCAAGATATTCAGGATATTTTTTTTTAAAATTATCAATAATCGCCGGAGTAACGGAAATTACTTTATCGGCATAAGCGATAAGTTTTCTCTCCATCAAACTTTCTAATTTTATCTGCCATTTATATTTACTCGCGTAATACTTTCCCAAATAACCTTCCACCCATTCATCTCTAAAATCTATTACCAAAGGAATACGGCTGATTTTTTTTAAAAAATATCCAATAAAAAACGCTGAAAATGGGTCTCCTGTAGAGTAAATTAAATCAACTTTTTCTTTCTTTATAATTTTTAATCCCGACAAAACCGCGCTTGGGAGCCATAAAGTTTTTTCATCCGGAGTAAAAATAAAATCAAAAAAGCGGAAAAAATTCCTGATGATTTTATGACCAAATTTTTTAAAAGAAAATTTTTTAAAAGAAGAATTTTTTTACTTTTTTTAAATCCTGTTTTCTTAAAGTTAAAACTTTGGGGAAATCCTCTTTGGTAATGCCAATATATAAATAGTCTTTGTCGTCAGTTAATCTAATATTAAATTTAGGAAGATATTTAATAAACTTTAAAGTGCGTTCAGTGCCTATACCTTGATAAGGAGGGAAGGCATAAGCAATAATTAAAATTTTTTTCATTTTAAGGAGCGGATTAGAGCTTTTACCAACTTAATAAATCTAGGAGTAGTTTGCTTAGCCACTTCCAATACTTCTTCATGAGAAATACCGCTTTTATGAAAATTAAAGACTACATCGGTAATGCAGGAAATTCCTAAAGTCTTTAATTTAGCCTGCGCAGCCACAATAACCTCTGGAACTGTAGACATCCCTACCGCATCAGCCCCAATTTTTTCGATAAATTTAATTTCGGCTAAAGTTTCATAGTTTGGGCCGCTAACGCCAACATAAACTCCTTCTTTTAACAAGATACCCTCTTTTTTAGAAACATCCTTGGCTAATTTAATTAATTCCGGAGAATAAGCGCAAGACATATCGGGAAAACGCTCCCCTAAATTTGAATCATGCGCTCCTCTTAATGGATTATCGCCCATTAAATTAATATGATCCGTAATTAACATTAAATCTCCGGGCGAGAATTTAGGATTTATCCCTCCGCAAGAATTGGTAACAATAAAATATTCCGCGCCTAAAGCCTTAATTAATCTTACCGGGAATGTCGCATCAACCATGCTATAACCTTCATAATAATGAATTCGACCATTAAAAACTAAAACTAATTTTTCTTCTAAATTCCCAAAAACTAATAAACCGGCATGTCCTTTTACAGTGGAAGAAGGAAAATGAGGAATTTCTTTATAAGGGATAACTACTTTATCCTGAATACTTTCCGCTAAATCGCCTAACCCCGAACCTAAAATTAAACCTATTTTAGGTTTAATTTTAAATTTATTTTGAATAAAATTTGCGGCTTCTTTAATTTTATCAAAGAGCATTTAAATTCCCTCGATTTCTTTTAGAAAGCTTTTTCCTCCCAAACTTCCTTTTAAATTTAAAACTTCTAAAACAGTCGAAGCTATATCGGCAAAAGTCTCCCTGATTCCTAAATATACTCCTGTTTTAATTCCTTTTCCATATACTAATAAAGGAACATATTCTCTGGAATGATCTGTGCTAAGAGTAGTGGGATCGCAGCCATGGTCGGCGGTTATAATTAAAAGATCATCCAATTTTAAAGCTTCTAAAACTTTTGGCAAAAAATTATCAAATTCTTCCAAACATTTAGCATAGCCTAAAATATCGTTTCTATGGCCGTAAAGCATATCAAAATCAACTAAATTAATAAAAACAATTCCTTTTTCTTTTTCTCGAATAAGTTTTAAAGTTTGTTCTAAAGTTTCTAAATTCGCTTTAGTATGATATGATTTAGTAATTCCGCGTCCGGCGAAAATATCTTCAATTTTACCCACACCTATAACTTTCATGCCTTGAGAACTTGCTAAATCAAGTAAAGTATCAGAAGGAGGAGACAGAGAGAAATCTTTGCGATTTGCGGTTCTATAAAAATTTTTTCCTTTTCCTAAAAAAGGTCGAGCAATTACCCGGCAAACAGCATGTTCGTCAATCAATAAATTTCTAGCAATTTCACAAATTTCATAAAGTTTAATTAGAGGAATAGTTTCTTCATGAGCGGCTATTTGAAAAACACTATCTGCGGAAGTATAAACAATAGGACAGCCTGTTTTTAAATGTTCCTCTCCTAAATCCTGAATAATTTTCGTGCCTGAAGAAGGAATATTGCCTAAAACTTTTAAACCAATTTTTTTTTCAAAATTAATAATTAGATCTTCAGGAAATCCTTGAGGATAAAGGGGAAAAGGTTTTTTAGTAATTATGCCGGCAATTTCCCAATGACCTGCGGCGGTATCCTTCCCGCAAGAGGCTTCCTGCATTTTGCCATAACAAGCTAAAGGAGAAATAACTTCTTCTACTCCTGAAATTTTATGAATATTTCCCAGTCCTAACTCTTTTAAATGGGGAAGATTTAACCCGCCCGCAGCTTTAGCTAAGTTGCCTAAAGTATCAGAACCTTGATCATTATAAAGATTAGCGTCGGGAAGTTCTCCTATTCCAACACTATCTAAAACTATTAAAATTACGCGATTGATAAACATACTTATTATGTTATGCGTTAAGTATTATTTTACTTGCCTTTTTAAGCGCTTTTAATTCTTAACGATTTTTATTTTCCTCCACATTCCTTAAACTAAATTAAAATTTAATTGCTGATTTTCTTCTTTTACTCCAGAAACTTTACCATAATGACCGCCGCCGCCGGGAGAAAGTTTTAATTTTCCTTCCCGCGCCAAAATTAACATTTCGGCAATTTTCCATCCCGCTATTTTAGTTAATTCTTCTCTTTCGGCTTTATGTAAAACAGCCATTTCTCCTCCAAAATAATTAATTAAACGATTTAAAATAACTTTACCTGCTCCAGGGATAAACTCTAAAGGAATTTGATATTGATAATGGGGACGATGCAAAGGAGAAATAGATTCTTTTTGATCGCTAATTTCTATAATGCGATCCAATACTCCTTTTACAAACTTATTATTAGTGTGGCATTTTGGACAAATTTTTACCGGAGGAGGGTCTTTGATAATTAAATTGCACCTTTCGCAAAAAGAGCGGTGGTATTTTCCTAATTTAGGATCTAACCCAAAATTAGCGGAAATTTTTCTTCCTTCTTGACGATGGAGAGCTAAAACAAATTCTTTAAAAGTAGGTTTTTCTAGTTTTATTAAATTATATTCCCGGGCAATTTTTGCTAAAGAATGGGCATCGGAATTACTTAGAAAAGTAATTTCTCTTAATTCACTTAGGTAATCGGCTAGATAAGTATCGGCGCTTAATCCTAATTCCAGCGCGGTAATTTCGCTTTTTAAATCTTTAAAAAGTTCTCCTAAACTGGAAGCGGCATTTCCATACAAACTCTTATGAGGCGTAAAAGCATGAGCGGGAATTAAAATTCCGCCTTGAGATTTAACTACCGCTAAAAGTTCGCCGGCAGGTAAAATTGCCCGCTGTGAACTTAACTCAATATTAGAGATATAACCTGCCATAATTTTACTAAAAGAAATGATTTGCTTTAAATAAGGGAAAAAACATAAATGATGAGAAATACCGCCTTTTTCTTCGGCAGTTTCTATTTCCGAAGCTAAAAAAATACTAACTTTATCTTTATGAACCAAACCGCCTTCTGGATGCTCAATTAATTCTTTTTCGTTAATTAAAGTTTTTATATCTCTTAAAACGCCGGGAGAGGCGCAATCTACAACTCCAATAATTTGAATTCCTTTGCGCTCTAGAGATTCTTTAATAATATTCTTAAAAGTTAAATTGCGGGAAGCGGTAATTTTTACAGCTTTCCCTTCGGAAGTCCTTCCAATATGAATATGTAAATCAGCGAAATAAGTTTTCATAATTTATTCTAAAGGAAGCTGAGATTGCTCTATTACCTCTTTTTTCTTGTCATTTTTTAAATTTTTCAAATGTTTTAATTCCTCGGTAAATTTGCTAATATCTTTAAATTCTTTATAAACCGAAGCAAATCTAATATAAGCCACCTCATCTATTTCTTTTAAATAATCCATAACCATTCTTCCAATCTGCATTGAAGAAATTTCTCTTTCGTTGCTATTGGCAATTTTTTGTTCTATATCCAAAGAAATCTGTTCAATTTGATGCATACTGATCGGTCTTTTTTCGCAGGCTTTGATGATTCCGCTTAAAATTTTTTTGCGGTCGAAAATTTCCCGGCGAAGGTCTTTTTTAATTACCATTAAAGGAATAGCTTCATAGCGTTCATAAGTGATGAAACGCCTTCCGCAATGAGGACATTTTCTGCGGCGTTTCATACAATCTCCTTCTTCGCTCATACGAGAATCTAATACTTTAGTATCGCGAAAATGACAAAAAGGACACTTCATAATAATTAAATTAAAATTTGACAGGCTGACTTAAGAAATAATTTTTTATTTATTCGCATAAATTAACTATTCACTAATCGCTATTTCTTTAATTATTTCTCCATTTTTTTGAAAATAACCTCTTATAGAAAAGGGGTCAGAGTCATTTTTATTAAAATAAAGCTGAGAGATAGATATAAAAATGACTCTGACCCCTTTTTTTTTGTTAAAATATTTTTTTTATCCTTTCTTTCTTAAGAAAGCCGGAATATCCAATTCTTGAACAATTGGTTTTACCCCTAATGTTTCCGGATTGATATTTAAAAAAGAACGTTGTTCTTTGCCATTGCCGCCGGGTAAAAATCCTGTAGCTAGAACAGTAATTTTTATTTCTTCCTGCATACGTTCATCTATTACTGCTCCAAATATTATCCTCGCCTCAGGATCAACTGCCCGAGAAATTATCTCAGCCGCTTCATTAATTTCCATTAAAGTTAAATCCGTTCCGCCGGTAATATTAAATAAAACCCCTCTAGCTCCATCAATGGTAGTTTCTAGAAGGGGACTGGCAATAGCGGCTTGAGCGGCTTCTACAGCTCGATTATCGCCTTTTCCTATGCCAATTCCCATCAAAGCCGAACCAGCATTAGACATAACAGTTTGAATATCGGCGAAATCTAAATTAATTAAGCCGGGAATAGTAATTAAATCAGAGATTCCCTGAACTCCTTGACGTAAAACATCATCAGCTACTTTAAAAGCTTCAATTAAAGGAGTTTTCTTATCTACTACCTGTAAAAGACGATCATTGGGAATAGTAATCATTGTATCTACTTTTTGTTCTAATTCTCTAATTCCTCCTTCAGCCATAATTTGCCGCATTCTACCTTCAAAAGTAAATGGTTTAGTAATCACGGCTACAGTTAAAGCCCCTACCTGACGAGCTAATTCCGCTACAACCGGCGCCGCGCCGGTTCCGGTGCCTCCTCCCATTCCAGCGGTAATAAAAACCATATCCGCTCCATCTAAAGCGGAAAGAATTTCTTCAGTATTTTCTTCTATAGCTTTTTTCCCGATAGCGGGATCAGAACCTGCCCCCAAGCCTTTAGTAACATTTCCTCCAATATGAATACGGCTGTCAGAATCGCAAAGAAAAAGAGCTTGAGCGTCGGTATTAATGGCAATAAACTCTACGCCTTTAAGGCCCACTTGAACCATCCGGCTAACCGCATTGCAGCCTGCTCCTCCCACTCCAATAACTTTTATTCCAGCAAACTGCTCTAAATTAGTTTTTCCCTCTAATTTAGCAACTGAAATTTTTGAATTTTCCTTTTTCCCATTCTCCATTATTTTGCCCTCCTTAATTTAATTTTTATTTGATTAAAATATTTCTTGGAGCCAATTAATTAATTTTTTAAAATAATTATTATTATAAGATTTATTTTTATAAATTTTATGATTGTTTTGAGATACCGCATAAAGCAGTAAACCTATAACAGTATTATAAATAGGACTGTGGTAGCTTTCCGGCAGTCCCGTAAAAAGAGAAGGCAGCCCTATTCTAACAGGAAGTTTTAAAATATTCCGGCTAAATGGTAAAATTCCCGGCAGTAACGCTCCTCCTCCGCTTAAAACAACATTAGTCAGATAAATTCCTTTCTCTTTAAGATTTTCTATTTGATTATTAATTAAACTAAAAATTTCTCCAACTCGAGCTTCTATAATTTCCATTAAATATTTTTTAGAAATAAAAATTTTATTATTTTGGGCTAAGGAATTTACTTCAATTTGTTCGTCTTCAATTAAACCCGGATTAACGCTTCCATAAGCAATCTTTATCCTTTCCGCTTCTTGTATAGAAAGACGCAATGCAATCGCAAGGTCATAAGTAATATGATTGCCGCCTATTGATAATATTCCGCTATGAGATAGAAAATTATGCTTAAAAACAACAAAACTAGTTATCCCGCCGCCTAGATCAATTAAAATACTGCCTAATTCTTTTTCTTCTTTAGTTAAAAGAGCGGTAGAACTCGCTAAAGAATGAAGAACCGTTCCTTTATCTTCTATTTCTAAATCTGTAAGTTTAATACATTTTTTAATATTCTGTAAAATGGTATTTAAAGCTGTAACAATATGAGCTTCCATTTCTAATTTATTGCCAAGCATTCCAACAGGATTAATAATCCCATTATGTCCATCTACTGAAAAACTTTTAGGGATAAAATGCAGAATTTCTTTTCCTTGAAATAATTCACTTTTTTTGCTTTGTTCAATTATCTTTTTTAAGTCTGCTTCAGTAATCTCCCGCTCCGAATTTCCAATTTTTAGATGATTAGAATAATTTAATGAAGTAATATAATCTCCGTTTACTGTAATATAAACCGAGCAAATATCAAAACCTGCCATGCGTTCCGCTTCTAAAACCGCTTTTTCAACAGAGTGAACTACTTCTTCTATATTAACTACAATGCCTTTCTTTAAACCTTGAGAAGGGCTTATTCCTCTTCCTAAAATTTCTATTTTTCCCGCAGGATCGATTTCTCCGATTAAACAACAAGTTTTTGTTGTGCCAATATCCAGAGCAACTACTAAATCATGCTTAGCCATATACTAACCTTTTAAAAATTTTAAAAACTAATTTCTATTTTAATAATTAAAATTCCTTTTTAAAGAACCTTGAAAGTAAATCTAAACGAATAAAAGTTAAATTTTCAAAAATTCTCATTCCAAAAGTAATTACTGCCACAAAGTAAAGATCTACTCCCAGGCGATCTCCTAAAAAAGTAATAAAGCCGGCTAAAATAGCGTTAACAAAAAATCCGCTTACAAAAATTAAAAAATTAAATTTTTCTTCAATTCCCGCTCTAATAGCGCCTAAAACCGAGTCTAAAGCCGCTAAAAATCCGCATGATACATATTTGGCATAAACCAAAGGAAGATCAAAAGGCATAATCATCCCTATTAATAAACCTGCTAATACGCCTAAAATTAATAACATTTATTTTTTTTCTCCTATTTTTTTAGCATACCTAAAAGCTAGACTTCCTTTATAAGCTGGAATAACTGTATTAGGAGTTTGAAAGATTTTAATTTTTATTCCGTTTAAAATATAAGGCGTTAAACTGTCCAAAAAACCTCCGGGCATACGCAATACCGCTTCTAGGTTAGTCGAAGGACCAATGGCTTTTATTTCATAAGGAGGGGAAGTTCTATTTATGATTCTTTGTTCGTTAATACTGATAACTTCGGCGCCGCCAGCCAAAAGCTCATTTACCAGCACTTGCAAATCCATATCATGAATTAAAAAGAAATAAGGATCTTCATTGATTTTAGGTTTTCTTGAAGAATCGCTTAACTTAATTACTAAACCAGGACCAGCCAGCGGCTCTAAGCCGGTTTGCAAACGTAAATTTTCTATTTCTTCTTTTAAATTTTTAGTTAAACTTTTTCCTTGAGTAAAATTTTCTTCATAACTTTTTAAACGTTCTCTAATCCCTTTTAAATCAAATTGCAATTGATTGCGTTCTTTTTCTAAATTATTTATAATTCTTATTAATTCATCATTGCGGTTATGATAAAGCGGGAAACCCTGATTTTTTTGAGTTCTAAATTGCAAGGCTATTAAAATTCCTAAGATAACACAAGCTAAAGCTAAAATTTTCTGCCAATTTTCTTTTTTACTCATAATTTATAAATAGCCACTCCGAGGCGATGTCGGGATGGTCTTTTTGCAATAGATTATGAAAATAATACCAGAGGATTTAAAAATAAGCAAGGGATTTTAAAAAATATCTTAAAATTTAAAAAATAAATTTATATATTATGAAAATAAATAAATTTTTAATAAATAAGTCTGGGAAATTATTTCTATAAATTTATAATATAATAACAATATTCAGAAGAAATATAATTATTGATTACATTAATCAAGCTTTTATAGCATACTCAAAGCTCTTAACATCCACGCATTTTTCTTTAGCGGCTGATTCTGAGATTATTTTATTTTTTACAAAATTCGCTAAATGTTGTTCCATAGACTGCATTCCAAATTCTCTTCCCTGCTGAATATAATTTGCAATCATAGAAGTTTTTCTTTCTCGAATAAGATTCCCCAAACCTGCTCTGGCAAACATTATTTCATTAGCCGCAACTCTGCCGGGCTTATCACTGCGTTTTATTAGTTGTTGAGCGATAACCGCCTGCAAAGACTCAGATAACATTGCTCTAATTTGCTCCTGTTGTTTTGCGGGAAAAACATCAATCATCCTGTCAATAGTTTTAGGGGCGCTATTAGTATGAAGTGTGGCAAAAACTAAAAGACCGGTTTCGGCGGCTTTAATGGCTTGATAAACAGTTTCAATATCACGCATTTCACCGACTAAAATTATATCCGGGTCCTCTCTCAAAGAAGCTCGTATAGCATCGTCAAAAGAAATTGCATTATCGCCTATTTCTCGATGATCAATTACGCATTTATTGCTGGTATGAAAAAATTCGACTGGATCTTCAATAGTGATAATATGAGCAGATCGATTAGCATTAATATAATTAATCATCGCCGCCAGAGTGGTAGATTTTCCCGAGCCGGTTGGACCGGTAACTACGACCATGCCTCGGCGAAAAAGAGAAATATTTTTAAGCACCTCTGGCAGTCTTAAATCATCGATAGTTGGAATTTTACTTGGAATAGTGCGAAAAACCGCGCCCATTCCATAATATTGAATGAAATAATTAGCCCTAAAACGAGATAAACCTTTTATTTCATAAGCAAAATCAAGATTGCCGGTTTTATAATGATGTTCATGTTGGGCTTCCGAGATAAGAGGTAAAAGTATAGATTCTACCTTTTCTTTAGTAATAATCGGCGCTTTAAGACGAACAAGATCTCCATTGATACGGAAAATTGGAGGAGAATTAACGCAACAATGAAAATCCGATCCTTTCACTTCTATTAATTTTATTAATACTTCATCTAAAGTATAATTATCAGAAAATTCTATAATAATTTCTTCGGCTTGTTTTATTTTAGAAGTTTGATTTTCAGACTCTTGAGTTTCCATATTAACAGTGGCAATACTTGAAGGGGATAGATTTATTTCAGGTTCCTCTTTTTTATCAATATTTTTTTTATTTGAATTATCGCGGTTAAAAAAAGCCATTAACTTTTATCCTCTTTGCAATAATTAATCTTTAATAAGACTATGATCTACAATCCTCGCCTGAGCTTCTTCTTTAGTAATTAATTTTTTTTCATAAAGGTCTAATATAGAATAATCCATTAAACACATTCCTTCGTTTTTACCTATTTGTATCGCTGAAGGAAGCTGAAATGTTTTACCTTCTCTAATCATATTGGCTACGGAAAGCGTGCCTATCAAAATCTCTGCGGCTGCAACTCTTCCATTTCCATCTGCTCTGGGAATTAATTGCTGAGAAACCACCCCTTTTAAAGATTCAGAAAGCATAGTGCGAATTTGCGACTGTTGATCTACGGGAAATGAGTCAATAAGGCGGTCAACTGTTTTAGGAGCGTTATTAGTATGTAAAGTAGTAAAAACTAAATGTCCTGTTTCAGCCGCGGTAATAGCCATCTGTGTAGTTTCTAAATCGCGTAGTTCAGCAATATAAATCACATCGGGATCTTCGCGCAAAGCTCCTTTTAAAGCTGTATGATAAGACTCGACATGTTTCCCTATCTGACGCTGATTAATAAGAGCTTTTTTATTGGCAAAGATATACTCAATAGGATCCTCTACTGTTATAATGTGCACAGGTTTGCTTTGATTGATTATTTCGATTAAAGCCGCTAAAGTAGATGTTTTTCCGCATCCAGCTGTCCCGGTTGCGCAAACTAAACCTTGATGATATTCTGTTAAACGTTTTAATTTTGAGGGCAAACTTAAAGATTCTAAAGTGGGAATTTCATCGGAAATTACGCGCATAATAATGTTATATCCGTTTTTTTGATTATAAATATTGCAGCGAAACCGCTGAGGTATTTCATGCTCGGAAGCTATTTCATAAGCAAAATCTATATTTTTTTCTTTGAGAAGTTTTTCTTGATTTTCAGAATTTAAAATTTCAAATACCATATTTTTTACTTCTTCATCTGAAATAGAAGGAAGTTCTTGATAAACCAATTTCCCTTCAAGCCTCATACTTGGAGGAAGAGTGGATACAATATGAAGGTCGGAAGCGCCTTTTTCTAAAATAATTTTTAAATAATCATCAATTTTTGGCATATTTTTTATAATTTTTAAAGGACAAAATAAATTTTTATTTCTCTAAATAACATTTTATTCCTTTAATTTAGACTGCGTTTAAAACTTTAATATTTGATAACCGCAAAAATTACACATCCCTTGAGAATTTAAATTATCTTGATTAACTTTAAAACCGCTTCTTTCGATAACCATCTTCCCGCAATTTGGGCAGTAAGTATTTTCCCCAAAATCATCCAAAATATTTCCTATATAAACATATTTTAATTTTTCTTTAGCAATTTTATAAGCTAAGCTTAAAGTTTCAATAGGAGTAGCAGTTTCATTAAACTGATAATCGGGATGATAACGAGAAAAATGCAGGGGCGCATCATCGCCCATATGTTCTATAATCCAATTGACTAATTTCTCGAAATCTTCTTTTTGATCATTATGATTTGGAATTATTAAATTTGTAATTTCAATTAAGCATTTTTTATATGCAGTTTCACAGGTTTTTAAAACCGGCTCTAATTTACCCTTGCAAAGTTTAAGATAGAATTCTTCCCTCATAGATTTAATATCAATATTCACTGCGTCAATATAAGGAAGAAGTTCTTCAAGAGGTTTTAAATTAACGTATCCATTAGTTACTAAAACATTCTTCAGTCCCTCAGCTTTTGCAAATTGCGCGCAATCTCTTACAAATTCATACCAAATAAAAGGCTCGTTATAAGTATAAGCAATTCCTATATTGCCTTTTTCTTTTAAATCTATCGCAATTTTGATTAATTCTTCTTTAGTGATACTTTTAGTTTCTTTTTTCCTTGTTTTGCGAACCTGACTTATACTCCAATTTTGACAGAAAGGACATTGAAAATTGCAGCCGATAGTTCCGATAGATAAAATGTTTTTTCCCGGATAAAAATGATAAAGGGGTTTTTTTTCTACAGGGTCTAAATTAATCGAAGAATATCTTCCATAATTTAAAGTAATAAGTTTATCTCCATAGTTCTGTCTAACTCCGCAAATTCCAAGGGCATTTTCTTTAATTAAACATTGATGAGGGCAGAGATAGCATCTTATCTTAGAATTGACTTTTTCGTAATATAAAGCTTCTTTCATTTACACACTTCCATTTATTCATATCTTTTTACTTCAAAACGATAAATTTCATAATTTTCTTTATGGCTGATTCCGGCTTTAGATAAAGCAATCTCAATTTGTTTTTCTATATTGTCTATACCTTCTAAATTAGGTAAAAGCACGCCGCTCTTAAAGCCTGATTTTACAATTATTCCGTATTTTTTAGGATCTAATTCACTTAAATCTTTAATTTTTTCCCCTTCTTTTAAAACATCTATCGAAAAAGTCAATTCTTTTAATTCATCTTCATTAACTTTAAAAAAACGCGGATCGCGCGCGGCGGAGCTGATAGCGTTATGAATAATTTCTTCGGCAATATTTTTTTTTATCGGAGAAAGCGTCCCGATACAACCCCGCAAATCCCCCTTTTTTTTAATACAAACAAAAACTCCGGCTTTTTCTTTTAAAATTCCTTCTAACATTTCAGGCGGAGAAATAATCCTGCCATTTTTTATATATTCTTCTACTGCCAAGCGGGCTAAATTTACTAAATCTTTATTTTGCATTTTCAAACCTCCTCAATTGACACTACTGCATATCCAACCCCAAACGGACCTTCGTAAGATAAAACTTTACTTTTAACTTTTTTGTTAAAAATAGAACCCAATAATATAATAATCGGCCTCAAACCGCACTCTCCAGCCCTTTCAATTAATTCCGGATCTATTTCTAAAATCGATTTAATATTCATTTCTTTTAAATATTTAATCAATAATTCATCAAAAATTTTACCTTTAGAATCATAACCAGCCGGAGCTCCGGGTTTTAAACGATGAGAAAGATCTCCGCTGGATACCAGAGCTACTCTTAAATTACTCTTCTCCGCGGCTTTTTGAATTGCCCCTCCAAAATTATAAAGCTCTAAATAAGACAGCATACCTATAGAAATGGAAACCAAAGGAATATTTAATCCAGCTTCTTTAAAATAAAATAATGGAACCAATTGAGCGTGATCTAAATTTACCGATCTTCCAATTTCTAATTTTATTAGCGGTATAGAAGCTTCTTTAGCTTCTTCTAAAATTAATTCTTTTAAATTTTGCTCTATTTTAAATTTTAAACTAACCTGCGGACATCCAAAATTGGAAAAATCGCCTTGAATTTCTTCTTTCCCTAAAATAGAAATTTTATCCATAAAAACCGGCCCATGAGGAGTAATCAAAATTAAAACTTGCGGGGCAGAATTAATTAATTTTTTAGATAAATCCTTTAAAGCCGCTTTAGTATTTGCGACTTCTTTTAACATTAAGTTGCCAATTTCAGGAATTAATAAAGGCGGGTGCGGAGAAATACCCCAAAAAACAATACTCATCTTTATACCTCCATATAATAAATAATATATGTGTGAATAAATTACAGAATTTTATAAATCATAAGCCCTAAATTTAGCTTAAGGAATCCAGAAGTCAGGAGTAAGAATTCAGAATATTTTTTATTATTCTGTCTCCTGTATTTTTGAATACTGAATTTTTCGTTTAGATTTTGATATTGTTTGGAATTTAGATATTCAAATTTAAAATTTTTTCAGCATCCTTAATTATGAAAAAAAATTAATTACTCGCGTCTTTCGATATTATAATATCCTTAAACTAAAACTTTTATTGGTTGAATAAAACCATCTAAATATTTACCAATAGCATTTATTTCCTTTTTTTGATTAACTAAAGAAAGCATTTGATTTTTATTAAATTTTTCTTCTTTAAAAATTTTTTGTCCTAATTTAATTTTTTTTAATTCTTCATCTTTTAAAATTATTAATGGAAATTTTAATAATCTTAAAGGAGAAATTATCTTTAATTTATTTTCCTTAACTTTTTTTTCTAATTTCTCCAATGAGAGCGCGTCTTTAATTTTAAAAGGACCGCTTTTAAGTCTAATTAAAGAAGAAAGATGCGCTCCTGAAGTTAATTTTTCTCCTAAATCAACAGCTAAACTGCGAATATAAACGCCCTCTTTGCAAATTACTTTAATTAAAATTTTAGGAATATTTATTTTAATTATTTTAATTTCTTTAATTTCCACCTTCCTTTCAGGAGGATTTACTTTTTTTCCTTCCCGGGCTAACTCGTATAATCTTTTTCCTTGAAAATGAACCGCCGATATTAAAGGCGGAGTTTGTAAAATCACTCCTATAAATTTTTTTAATTCCTCTTTAATTTGTTTTTT
>JACPDS010000157.1 GCA_016183885.1 Armatimonadota bacterium | reverse complement strand
TATAAACCTCTTCTACACCTTTAATTTCTTTAGCTGCTGTGTATTCGTGTCCTGATGCAAAAGTGCAGGGCAATAAAATAATCCTGATTTTAAGCTCAGGATTATTTTTTTTTAAGGCAAAAATTACCGGTTTAGCCCAGCCTGCTAATTCTCCCGGGCTATTAGCAGTTATTAAAACTTGCATTTTTCATCTTATTAATTAAATTCGAAGTAGAATATCCATCTAAAAAGCTTACTATAATCACTTTCCCTCCATAATTTTTAACTATCTCAGCTTCCTTAAGATCTTCTTTTTTATAATCCCCGCCTTTAACTTGAATGTCCGGTTTAAACTCTAAAATTAAATTTTCAGGGGTTTCTTCATTAAAAATTATAATAAAATCAACCATTTCAAGAGCGGCTAAAATTTCCGCCCGCTCATTTTGAGGTAAAATTGGACGACTGTTTCCTTTTATTTTTTTTATAGATTCATCGCTATTTAATCCAATAATTAAAATATCTCCTAAATTTTTAGCTTCTCTTAAATAAGTAATATGTCCTAAATGTAAAATATCAAAACAGCCGTTAGTAAAGATAATTTTTTTATTTTGGGTTTTTAAATTTTGAACAATAGATTTTAATTCTAAAAAGCTTTTTATTTTGGGATTCATTTCAAGACTTCTTCTAATTCAAGAGCGGTAACTACCGCAGTGCCAACTTTTTTAACCACAATTGCCGCGGCTTGATTGGAAAGCAATGTAGCCTGATAAAAAGAAGCTCCGCAGGTTAAAGCTAAAGTTAAAACGGAAATAGCGGTATCTCCAGCTCCGCTTACATCATAAACTTCGCTGGCTAAAGCTGGAACATGATAAATTTTGCCGCCTCTTTCAAACAAACTCATCCCGCTTTCCCCGCGGGTAATTAAAATACTCTCTAGGTTTAAATCTTTTAAAATCTTCTCGCCGGCTTGAATTAAATCTTTTTCTTTTTTAAGTTCAAAACCAACCGCAAGCGAAGCTTCTTTTTGATTTAAAGTAATTAAATTAATCCCTGTAAAATATTTTAAATTTTCCGGCTTTGGTCCGGCAATTACTTTTAAAGCATATTGTCTGCTTAAGTTTAAAACTTCGCCTAATAAATCAGCGTTAATTACTCCTTTATTATAATCGGAAATTAACAAGGCATCGTAATTTTTTAAATCACCTGCAATATGATGAATTAAAGTTTTAATTATTTCTTTAGAAAGTCTCTCTTTTTTTTCATAATCGGCTCTTACAACCTGCTGACTATGAGCAATAATCCTGGTTTTTAAAGTTGTGGGGCGATCGGAGGCATAAAAAATACCTTTTACATCCACTCCTTGAAATTTAAGGTCTCTTTTTAATTTTTTGCCGATAAAATCTTTTCCCACTACCCCTATTAAAGATACTTTTGCGCCCAGCGAGCAAAGATTATTAACTACATTAGCCGCTCCCCCGGGAGTATAAGAATAATTATCAACTTCTACAATGGGCACCGGGGCTTCAGGAGAAATACGATTAACCTTTCCCCAGACCCAATGATCCATCATTAAATCGCCTAAAACTAAAATACGCTTTTTATGAAAATTGCTAATTACTTTCTTTAAAAGTGATTTCATTTTTAACTTGCCCTGTGGAATATAAAGATTTTAATAAAGAAGCTTCATCAACACCGGTTAATAATTCTAAAATAGGAACTTCCCCTTTAGAATTTTCCGGATTAATTAAAATATAAAGTTTTTGATAAAAAACGCTTCCCTCTTTTTCTGCTTTTTTTTCTAAAATACCATAGGTTAACTTACCGCCATCTTTAGTTTCTTTTTCTAATTGATTTTTTATCCATCCGGAATTAACCAATCTATCTGTTAAATTATTGAAAAGCTCTTTCCTCGCTCCCAATCTTTTCAAAGCCGGCAAACGTTCTTCTGTAAAACCTGAAAAAGGATCTTCCAAACCAGATTTTTTAAGAACCTCAATAAGCTCTGGTTTTAAAACTTTATTTCCTAAAGGGCTTATTTCTAAGTCAGGAAAAAATACAAGAAATGGAATAAAAGGCGCTAAAGGAAATGTTCCAATTGCTGTTTCTAAACTTTCTCCTTTATATTCTTTTAAAATTTTGCAAAAATTCTCTTTTAAGGTTAGTTCTTTTTTATAAGGTTCAAAAACTTTTCTAGCCTGATTTATCTTATCTGATTTTATTTTTTCAATATCTT
>JACPDS010000151.1:524-2931 GCA_016183885.1 Armatimonadota bacterium | reverse complement strand
AAGAAGCCCAAGGGCGATAACCGTTCCCAAATCATTTATAAAACATGCTCCGAGAATTCCCTTGCCGAACTCGGTTTTGTTAAAGCCTGTTTCCAGCATTACTGCATAAACAACTGCCATTGAAGTTGTTGATAGAGCCACTCCAGCAATCAGGCTTGCAGGACTAGACCATTTAAGAAAAAAATAAGCAACCACTGAACAGCCGAGAAAAGGAGCAATAAATCCAATTAAGCCTACAGTCAATACTTCTTTCCATTTTATCTTGATGATTTTTGGGTCCAACTCGGCTCCAGCGAGGAAGGTAAGAAAAATAGCTCCGGCAGATGCAAGGAATTTAATCCATTCAAGGTTGCCCCCTAGTGAATTATTTCCAAAAAATTTGTTTGCGGTTGCGGCGGCTAGCGTGCCAATGCAGATTTCAACTAAAGCTACAGAAATTTTCAGGTGATAAGCGATTATTGTCGATAAAACGGCAAGCGACAACCAGATAGCAGCGATAAAGTAAATTTTTTCCATAAGACCTCCTACCAAAATAAATCTTAGTAGGAGTCATTAGCCTGTCGGAGGCGGTTAAAGGTGAACTCCATCACCTTTTAGTTTTGATATTTAATTTTTGTTCGCCCTTCAAGGCGAATATATTTGGGTTTTGTTTTTTTATTTAATCTTTCAATTGCTTTTTATGCTTTATCACTTACTGCTTTTAAATTTTTGGCGACCCCGACGGGATTCGAACCCGTGATCTTCACCTTGAAAGAGTGACGTCCTAGGCCGGGGCCTGCTTAATTAATTTGGTGGGCCCACCAGTATTCGAACCTGGGACCAACCGGTTATGAGCCGGGGGCTCTGCCGCTGAGCTATAGGCCCTAATTTTTAGGCTTAATTTTTAATTATATACAATTTTTTTGAAAAAATCAACTTTTTTAAAAATTAAACATAATATCTTACATTACCTAAAGAATTATTTCTTTAAATTCTTTAGCGATTTTTTCAATATAAGGAGATGGATTTAAATTATCTAAATTAAAAGATTTTTCTGTCAGCCAGGTTTCTAGTATCGCTAAAACAGTTCTTGGAAGTTGATCTAAATTGTAACCTCCTTCTAAAACAGCTAACATTTTTCCTTGAGCCTGTGTTTCATTCGCTAAATTTTGTATCAAAGCCGCCATCTTGGAAAATCCATCGTCGGTAATTCTCATTCCTCCAATTGGATCGGCGCTATGAGCGTCAAATCCCGCGGAAACAATTATCAGTTCCGGATTAAATTCTTTTGCTCGGGGAATAAAAATTTCCTTTAAAATGTAGAGATAATCGTCATCTTCTAATCCTCCCGGCAGAGGTAAATTTAAATTAGTTTTAAAAGCTCTATCATTTCCTTGTTCTTGTATTTTTCCTGTTCCGGGATAAAAAGGGCTTTGATGGATGGAAAAATAAAAGACATTTGGGTTATCATAAAAAATTTCTTGAGTGCCGTTTCCATGATGGATATCCCAATCAATAATGAAGATTTTATTTAAACCTAGTTTTTCTTGAGCAAATGAAGCCGCTATCGCCGCATTATTTAAAAGACAAAATCCCATAGCTTTATCTTTAACGGCGTGATGTCCCGGGGGACGGCAAAGCAGGAATATCCAGGAAAAATTTTCTTTTAAGATATGTTCCACAGCTTTTATCGCTCCTCCAGCGGCAAGCGCGGCTACTTTAAAAGATAAAGGAGAAGCATAGGTATCGGCATCGATCCAGCCTCCTCCTTTTTGGCAGAATTCTTCCAGATATTTAATATAGTCTATAGAATGAACTAAAGTTAATTCATTTATCGAGGCTATTTTTGGTTCCAAATAAATTAATTTTTGATTTAATGAAGAATCTTTTAAAGCTTCTATAATTCCTTCTAATCTTTTAGCGTTTTCTATATGCATTCCTGTATCGTGTTTTAAGTAATCGGGATGATAAATAATTCCTGCTTTCATAGCTGTTTTTTTCTCTAAAAAATTATTTTTCCCTTTTGCTTATTTAGATAAAAATTATCTTTCTTTTAATATTTTGAAGGAATTTAAAGTTATCTTTAAAAATTATTATACTAGAACTTACTTATTTTTATTCTAAGGAGATGAAAAATATGCTTTTAACTTTAACGGAATTTAAAAATGAAGTTTTAACAAATTTTATTAAAAAAGAAAATCTAGAAAAAATGGAGCAGGCTTTAGAGCTGGTATATTCTCAAATGTATAAAGAATATCCATTAATTATTGGAGAAAAAATAATTAAAACTAAAGATAAGTTTAAATCTTTAAATCCTTCCAACCCTTCAGAAATTATTGGAGTATTTCAGGCATCTACTATTAAAGAAACAGAAGCGGCTATATTTTCAGCTGAAAAATCTTTTCAAGTCTGGAGTAAAGTTCCAGTA
>JACPDS010000151.1:0-510 GCA_016183885.1 Armatimonadota bacterium | reverse complement strand
TGCTTCCATAATGCGGGAGCGGAAATTTGAACTTTCAGCTACTTTAGTTTTAGAAGTCGGGAAAAATTGGATAGAAGCCGATGCGGATGTGGCTGAAGGAATAGATTTTTTGGAATTTTATTCAAGAGAAATGCTGCGTTATTCTGATGAACAACCTTTAACAAAAATTTCTGGAGAAAAAAATGAGTTCTTATATATTCCTCTTGGAGTAGTGGCGGTAATATCGCCCTGGAATTTTCCGCTGGCTATAATGGCTGGGATGACTTCTGCGGCAATTATTGCAGGGAATAGCGTAGTTTTAAAACCTTCTTCCGACGCCCCTCTTTGCGCTTATAAATTTTTAGAAATATTAAAAGAAGCCGGTTTACCCTCCGGCGTAGTTAATTTTTTAACCGGCTCAGGCGAAGAGATAGGAGATTTTTTAAGCGCCCATCCTAAAGTAAGAATGCTTGCTTTTACCGGTTCTAAAGAAGTGGGTCTTAGAATAAATGAAAGAGCTTCAGAAATTTC
>JACPDS010000159.1 GCA_016183885.1 Armatimonadota bacterium | reverse complement strand
GGGTTTGATAAATCAAACCCCTACATTATATTGTATCGATTGCGGCGGGCAAAGTCCATTATTTTCGCTAGTCTAGTGTTTAAAGTTAAATCTTGAGCCGGTATTAAAAATATTTAAAGGTTGCTGCAAATTGCCCGGAGGCGGATTTATTGGCGGAGTGCCAATGCCGGGGGGCGGATTCATCGAAATAGTAGGAAATTGAGGCCATGATGGTAATGGGGGCACACTTGGGAATTGAGGTATAGTTATACTTGGAAACGGAGGCATGGAGGGTATAGAGGGAAAATTAGGCATAGCTATAGGCGGAAATTGAGGCATAGAAATAGAACCACTGCCTAAAAGGTTCTGTTTAAATTGATTCATAGAAATGAAGGTAAAAACAAAAGGCAAAAAAGTTCCCAAAATCGTCAAAAAATTATTAAAATTATTAGGATGATCGGTTCTATTTTCATTTCCTCCCGGTCCGTTTATTTCTTCTTTATATTCAATTATTTTCGCTTCCACGTCGCGAATATCTTGATTTACTTTTTCTTCTTTTTGATTAAGGCTTTGCAATTTTTCTTCTTTAGTTTTAATTTCTTCTTTTTTCTTATCAATCTCAGTTTGTTTAGATTGAATACCGGCTTCTAAATTAGAAATTTCCTGTTCCAGTTGTTTTCTTTTATCTTTTTCAGTTATTTTTGGAAGTAAATTTTCTTTCTCAGTTTTTTCTTTAACTAAATTTATTTTTCCATCTTCTAAAGGCTTTAAAGCTGAAAGGTCTTCATCTTTTTTCCGGCTTATTTCTTTTTTTAAATCATTAATTTTAGTTTTTTTAGTTAAAAGTTCTGTTTTAGCTTTTTCAGCTTGTCCTAATCTTTCTTTAGCATTGCCTTCGAAAGTGTAATTTTTATCTTCAAGCTCTGGAGGAGAAAATTCTTTGGCTTTTGGCATAGGAGAAGCTTTAGGCGAAGCGGTATCGAGATTAAGTTTGCCTTCTTTTTTTGCTTTTAAGGCTCCTTCCATTATAGCGATAGTTCTTTCCATCTCTTCCGGTTTTAATTTATCAAATTCTTCAATAACTTTTTTATAGTTTTCCGGGTTAAAATCAGGATCTGATAATGCCAATAGATTGCGTAATTTATTTGGAAGTGAAATTATTTTTTGAGCGTCTTGGCTTAAAATTACATTTGATTCTTGAGATTCTTGAGAAGAAACTTGCGCATCTCCTTTAACTTCTTTTAGCGGCAAGTTAGGAAGGGATATATTTCCCGGATTATTTTTAATTGGTTTAAACATAAAACCAACTCCTTTTTAATCTAATTTAGAGCCTATATTTATATAATAACCGCAAAACCTAAATTTGGTAAGTGTTTTTTATTAAAATTATGTTAAATTTTTGTTAAAAAAAAGTTAACTTTTTAGCAGGAACTAAAAAAATTATCTTTAATATAGCATAAAAAAATTAAACTTGAGGCGCAAAAATGTTTATTATAATCAGCGGACCGATAGGCGTAGGAAAATCAACTGTTACCAGAATTTATTCTCAGGTGACTAATTATGAACCTTTATTTGAAACAGTGGAAGGGCATCCTTATTTAGAGAAATTTTATCTTAATTCTAAGGAATATTCTTTCCGCACCCAAGCTTTCTTTTTATGGGACCGCTTCAATAAACATTTTAAAATGGTCAACAGCGGGAAAAATATTGTGGCTGATCGTTCTATTTATGAAGATGCCATTTTTGCCCGTGTCTTAAATTTACGCGGTGAAATGGATAATGACGATTATTATAAAACTTATCTTCCTCATTTCAAACTTTTAACCAGTATTCTCAGACCCCCGGATTTAATGATTTATTTAAAAGCTTCTTTGGATACTTTGCTTTATAGAATCAGAAAACGCTCAAGAGATATGGAAAAAGATATTGAACCTGAATATATGCGTTTGCTTTTAGAAAATTATGAAGAATGGATTGCCGATTATCCCCATAAAAAACTAATTGTAGAAACAGAAGATTTAGATTTAACCTGCGACCTGCATCCAGAATGGCTTTTGTTTTTTAAGGCTATTCATCAAAAAGTGCTTAATGACGAATTGCCCGATGAAGTAATCGGTCTTACTAAGTTAAAACAAGAACTGCCTTTAATCCATTCATCAAGAGAAAAAATTCTAGAAATTTTTAATTAAATCTGCCGAAGTGGCGGAATTGGCAGACGCGCCGGTCTCAAAAACCGGTGGGGGCAACTCCATGCCGGTTCGATCCCGGCCTTCGGCACCACAGAAATTAAAAATTAATTCTTTCCGCTTTATGCCAAAATTCTTCCAAATTATAAAATTTTCTTTTTTCTTCCGTAAAGATATGAATAATTACTTCTCCATAATCTAATAAAATCCAGCTTCCTTCAAGATAGCCTTGAATGCTTTTTTTTAAAATTTTTTCTTTTTTAAAAGAATTTTCCAAATAATCGGCTAAAGCTTTGGTATGAGTTTTTGAATTTCCTCCGGCAATTAAAAAATAATCGCAAATAGGAGCAAGTTTTGTTAAATTTAAAATTACTATATCTTGAGCTTTTTTTTCTCTTAAAATTTCAGCCCCTAAAATAACAATTTCCTTAGATAGATATTCTTTCATTGATAAAGTTTATTTTTAATAATATAATTCTCTACTTTTTTTGGAACTAAAAAATTTATATTTTTTTTATTTTTTAATTTATTCCTTATTAATTCTCCAGAGATTTCTAAATAAGGGATAATAAAAACTTCTATTTTAAACGCATTTTTTAAATTTAAATCCTTAATTTTTTTATTAAACTCTTTAAGATTAAAATTAAATCGCGCAGCGGCTAAAAATTTAGAAAGTAATTCTAAAATTTGATCTAATTTATGCCAAGAATATTTAAGCAAAGCGTCTATTGCGCTAATAAAAAAAAGCTCGTCTTCAGGATATTTTTTTTTAAGAATTTGAATGGTGCTAAAGGTATAAGAAACTCCCTTTTTTTTAAGTTCTAATAAAGACAGCTTAAATTTTAAATGATCTTCCAAGGCTAATTTAAGCATGTTATAACGGTCAATAGGAGAAGCTATTTCTTCTTCGCGCATGCGGTGAGGGGGAATTTGATTTGGAATAAAAATAATTTTATCTAG
>JACPDS010000158.1 GCA_016183885.1 Armatimonadota bacterium | reverse complement strand
GAGCGGGTGGTTCAATTGGAAGAGAAATTTGCCGCCAGATAATTAAATATGAACCTGACTTGTTAATTTTATTGGGAAGGGGAGAAAATAGTATTTACGAACTTGAAGTTGAATTGCGTTCCAAAGTAAATTTTCCCTTAAAAATTTTTATTGGAGATATTCGCGATTTAACCAGAATGAAAGCGCTTTTCAGGGAATTTAAGCCGGAAGTAGTTTTTCATGCCGCGGCTCATAAACATGTATATTTAATGGAGGAAAATACTTCTGAAGCTATTACAAATAATGTCTTTGGCACTTTAAATTTAGTAAAGTTAGCTAAAGAATATCAAGTAGAGAATTTTGTTTTTCTTTCAACTGATAAAGCCGTGAATCCCATTAGTGTTATGGGAGCTTCTAAAAGATTAGCTGAAATGATTTTGCAAAATGAAGCTAAAAATAGCCAGACTAAATTTATTTCTGTGCGGTTTGGCAATGTATTAGATTCAAGAGGAAGTGTTATCCCTACTTTTCGGAGTCAAATTTCCAAAGGCGGTCCGGTAACTCTTACTCATCCTGAAATGACAAGATTTTTTATGACTATTCCCGAGGCGGTTCAATTAGTTATTCAAACAGGAGGTATAGGTAAAGGAGGGGAAATTTTTGTTTTGGATATGGGAAAACCGATAAAGATCTTAGATTTAGCTAAAAATATGATTAAACTTTCCGGTTTTGAAGAAAAAGATATTTCCATAAATATTATCGGAATAAGACAGGGGGAGAAAATTAAAGAAGAATTATTAAATTTAGGTGAAGAATGGGGAAAAACCGAAGTAGAAAAGATTTTAAAATTAAAAGATAAACAGGAAGATTTTTCTTATTTAGAACTTAATTTAGAAGAATTAAAACTTTTAGTTAATACCGAAGATAAAAAAACTCTAATATCTAAACTCAAAAAATTGGTTCCTAACTACAAAACTAATTTTTAAATTTTGAAAAATAGAGAAAAATAGGTCGCTGTCCCTATTTACGAACTTAACTTTGCTGCTGAATAAAATTTAGCTCTAAATTGTTAATTAATTCTTTAAATTCATTTTTCTCATTATCGATAAGATGCTCCTCTAATCTTTTATAAAGCAAGTTAATACAATCTATTCCTAATTTAGCCTGGATCAAATCTTTAGCAATAGCATTATCTTTAGGATTAGGCATTAATCCTAAATAAGTCCAAGCCTGCCCCGCTAAAGTTAAAATAAAAAATCTTATTAATTCATAAATATCTTGAGGCAGCATTGATTCCGGCATTTTTGTTTCACTGGGAATTTCTTTTTTTTCTTCTTCCATAAACTATCCCTCCTTTAAAATTAAAAATTACTATTTTTAATTTCTTTTCGATTATTTTGAAATCCTCTTTATAAAATTTGGCTTGCGAAATGTAATTACAAAGCAGAAATGTCATACTTAATTACACAGGGGTCATGGCTATAGTCTAGCGTAGGTAAAATTTGACACTTCCTATGCCTCGTTGTATTATTTAATTATAGAATAAGTATAAAAATAGGTGTTGGGAGGCAACAAAGTTGAGAAATTCGGCGACACTTGATAAACTACTTTTGGAGGTCAATAAATGAAGCGTTTCTTTACTCTGGAATACTGGATGGACGAAGAGTGGTTTGTAGGAAGGTTGAAGGAGATCCCTGGAGTCTTTAGTCAGGGAGAGTCCTTGGACGAGCTTAAGGAGAACATATCTGACGTTTACCGTATGATGCTGGAGGCAGAACCAGTGCAGGAACATGTCGGCGCGAAGACACTCGAAGTTGGAGTTGAGGTGTGAAACGGAACGCATTCGTGAGGTCGCTCGTTAGGCGGAGCTGCTATCTCCATCGGCATGGTTCACGCCATGATATTTATGCCAATCCTAAAAATGGTCGCAAGGCTCCGGTTCCCAGGCACTTCGAGATTAGGGATTCCTTGGCCAAGTTGATCGAAAGACAACTTGGACTTGAATAGAAAAAAGTTCCGAACAAGCCAACCCATGCAAGATCAGTCCTGCGGCTACCCTTTAGCTGCTCATTTTCAGCTCGCTTGATGAGGGGAATTTTTTTTAACTGCTGGCAACCTTATGAAATGAAGTGAAATCTAATTTTTTAGTCTTCAAAGGCTTTTGAAGTTATTTCTTGAGCCAATATTCAGGTTTCCTAAAGTTAACTGCAAAATCCGAATTTATATTTTAATCTTTAAATTTAACCTGAAAAGGATTTTAAAATTATTTTAAAGAACTTTAAAATATATTTTTAAGGGCAAATAATGAATAAAGAAAAAAAAATTCCCGAAGTTCAACTTTTTCCCCAAAAAAAGCTTAAACCTACGGCTTTAAAAAAAGAAGTAGTTATTGTCGGCGCTAAAAGAACCGCGATTGGGAAATTTCAAGGAGCTTTAGCTCCTTTCTCCGCTCCTCAATTAGGGAAAATAGCCATTATTGAAGCCATCCTTCAAGCTAATCTTAAAGAAGAATTAATTGATGAGGTAATATTAGGAAATGTAGTTAGCGCTGGAATCGGACAAAATCCCGCTCGTCAAGCAGCCCTTCTGGCTAATCTTCCCGATTATATTGGAGCTTTAACTATTAATAAAGTTTGCGGCTCAGGCTTAAAAGCAGTTGCGTTAGGAGTTCAGGCTATCCAATCTAAAGATGCTGAAATTATAGTGGCTGGCGGCATGGAAAGCATGAGTAATACCCCTTATTTATTAGAGAAAGCCCGAACAGGCTATCGCTTAGGACATTCTCAAATTATTGATTCTATGATTCGGGATGGTTTATGCTGCGCTTTTTATAATTTTCATATGGGTTTGACTGCGGAATTAGTAGCGGAAAAATACAATATTACCAGAAATGAACAAGACAAATATGCTTATTTAAGCCACCAAAAAACTTTAAAATCTATTAAAGAAGGAAACTTTAAAAGAGAAATCGCTAAGGTTGAAATACCTAAAAAAAGGGGGGGGGCAATAATTTTTGAAATCGATGAATCTCCCCGCGAAGATACTGATTTAGACTCTTTAGCTAAATTAAAACCCGCCTTTAAAAAAGACGGAACGGTAACGGCGGGAAATGCGCCTTCAGTAAACGATGGAGCGGCGGCTTTAATTTTAATGACCAAAGAGAAAGCTATAAGCTTGGGAATAAAGCCGATGGCAAAAATTATTGGATATCACAGCGCCGGAGTTGACCCTGCCTGGGTAATGCTTGCGCCTATCCCCGCAATAAGAGGTTTACTTCAAAAAATTAATTTAAAAATTAATGATTTTGATTTAATTGAACTTAATGAAGCTTTTGCCGTTCAGGCTTTAGCGGTAGGAAAAGAATTAAACTTATCCTGGGATAAAGTAAATGTTCATGGCGGAGCAGTGGCTTTAGGCCATCCTATTGGAGCAAGCGGCGCAAGAATATTAGTTACTTTAATTTATGCCTTAGAAAAATATAATAAAAAATTAGGATTAGCGGCTCTTTGTTTGGGCGGCGGTAATGCCATAGCGCTGGCTGTAGAAAGAATATAAAAGGAGGAATAGAAAATTATGGAATTTAAAAAGATTGCTGTAATTGGAGCGGGAACTATGGGTAATGGAATCGCCCAAGTTTTTGCTCAAAATAATTATCCGGTAATTTTAATTGATATAAAAGAAGAAATTTTAAATTCTTCCTTAGAGAAAATTAAAAAAAATTTAAGTAAAGCTTTAGAAAAAGGCAAAATCACAGAATTACAATTTCAAGAAACTTTAAATAATCTTAAAATATCAACTAAATTAGAAGAAGCTAAAGATGCGGATTTGATAGTAGAAGCAGTGCTTGAAGAAATTAAACTAAAAAAAGAAATTTATCAAACATTGGATCAAATCTGCAAACCCGAAGCTATTTTAGCCTCTAACACTTCTTCAATTTCTATTACTGAATTAGGTTCAGCCACTAAGCGTCCAGAAAAAGTTATTGGAATGCATTTTATGAATCCTGTGCCTTTAATGAAATTAGTAGAAGTTATTCGAGGATTGGTTACGGATAATCAAGTTGTAAAAGATATTATGGAATTAAGCCAAAGCTTGGGAAAAACTCCTGTAGAAGTTAATGATTATCCCGGATTTATTTCTAATAGAATTTTAATTCCTATGATTAATGAAGCTATTTACGCTTTAATGGAAAAAGTAGCCTCAAAAGAAGCCATTGATACGGTTATGAAATTAGGCATGAATCACCCTATGGGACCGTTAGAATTAGCGGATTTAATTGGTTTAGATATTTGCTTAGCCGTTATGGAGGTTTTATATCGGGATTTTTCCGATTCTAAATATCGTCCTTGTCCATTACTTAAAAAAATGGTAAAAGCCGGAAAAT
>JACPDS010000150.1 GCA_016183885.1 Armatimonadota bacterium | reverse complement strand
AATTAGGGCACTCCCCTCCTTTTTGGACAGCCCCCCGCTTCACTTATTGCTTGCGCTTTCTGTTTTAAATTCCTAAATCTATCCAGCTTTAGGCAGTCTTTTCCTTAGATTTCTTTTCCTTTTTAATTTTATTAAATAAGCTAAAACTTCCGCTACGGCTTTATATAATTCTACCGGAATAGTCTGTCCAATTTCACAAGATTTAAATAAAGCTTTAGCTAATTCCACATTTTCCACAATAGGAATATCATGATCTTCCGCGATTACTTTAATCTGCACCGCCACTAAACGCTCCCCTTTAGCTACTACTATGGGGGCTTCAGTTGCTCCTTGAGAATATTTTAAGGCTACCGCAAGATGGGTAGGATTAGTTAAAATAGCGGTAGCATCGGGAACTTCTTCCATCATTCGCGCCATCGCGCCCTGGCGCATCAACTGACGAATCTTAGCTTTTACCTGAGGATTACCTTCGGTATCTTTATATTCGTCTTTAAGCTCTTGAATAGACATTTTCATTTGCTTTAGATATTGATGACGTTGAAAAATATAATCAATTATAGCGATAACAGCCATAGCCGCGGCTATATAAGCGATAATTTTTATAATTACCCCTTTTAAATAATGCGTAGTTTGATTAATATCCCACATTACCGCATATTGAAATAAATTAATTTCACTTTTTACCACTTTATAAGCTACCCAGCCCACTACCGATAATTTCGCCAGCTGTTTTAATAATTCCACCAAAGATTTTATTGAAAAAATTCTTTTGAATCCTTCAATAGGATTAATTTTGCTTAATTTAGGGTTCATAGGTTCGGTGCTAAAAATAAATTTTATTTGGGCAATATTAGCGATAAAAGCCATAATAAAACCCACAAGTAAAATTGGAAGCAAAATTTTAGCTAAAAGTACCACTAATAAAAGACCATCTGCAAATAAAGGTCTTCCTTCTTGTTTATAATCAGGGATTAATCTCCAAAGCGAATAAGTAAAATCGGCTAATAAGCGGTAAATATTCTTCCCAAAAACTAAAAGCGCGCACGACGTGGCAAGCAGCATTAAAGTAGAAATTATATCTTGACTTTTAAATATCTGTCCTTTTTTCCGAGCTTCTTGAAGTTTATGCTCTGTTGGCTCTTCTGTTTTATCGCTGTCATCAGCCATTCTTATTCACCCCCTTTATAAAGTAAATCCTAAATTCTAAACTCGAAATTCTAAACAAATCCAAAATTTTAAATCCTCCCGACATAATATCGGGATCCCCGTTTCTTACTAAAAATTAGAATAAGAGCGAGAAAATTCTCAAAACTCATCTTTTTTGTTTTGAATTTTGAGCATTTGAATTTTGATATTGTTTAGGATTTAGTATTTCAAATTTAGAATTTCTTTTTACCCCCTTATTTCATATACCAGATTACTCTTAATACCTGAGACATATTTAAGGCGAAAAGATTGCGCAAAGCTGTTTTAATAAAAGGCAGAGAAATCCATAATAAACTTAATCCAATTAAAATATTCAATGGAAAAGAAAGCATAAATACATTCATTTGCGGAGCTACGCGCGATAATAACCCTAAAGCCACTTGAGTCACAAATAAAGCCAGCAGCATTGGAGCGGCCAATTGAATTCCAATAATAAATACATCATTAGTTATCGCAATTAAATTATTAATTAATTTCCCGGAAAAATTTATTCCGTTTAAGGGCACTATTTCAAAACTTCTATATAAAGCCTTCAATAATTCATGATGACCGTCAAAAATCAAATAAAGCAGCATGGCTAAATAAAATTTAAATCTGCGGATTAAGTTGATTGTTCCATGAGCGGCTGGATCAAAAGAAGCCGCTGTGGAAAGACCTAATTGAATATCCAACAACTCTCCGGCAAACTGAGCGCCTGCCATAACTAAATAAGAAACATAACCGATTACTAAACCTACTAAAAATTGAATTAATAATAACTGCCCGAAAGCCGTCAAATTACCGGGCATCTTAGAATTTATCGGCAGAAGCATTAAAATATTTAAAGCTAAAACTGAAATTGTTCCGGCTAAAATTTGTTTAGGAATATGCTGAGAACCCCAGATGGGAGCTTGAATAAAAACTCCCACAATCCTCACAATAATTAAGAGGAACATCATAAATATTATAAAAGCCTGTTCCATCATTTTCCCCTCAAATTTTAAATTTAAAATTTTAAATTCATTTTAAGGTCCCATTTTAACAATATTATTAAGGAGTTTTACCGTAAAATCAGCCAGCATTCCAGCCATCCATGTTCCGAAAATAACTATCGACAAAAAAGTAGCTATAATTTTAGGAACAAAAGACAAGGTTTGTTCTTGAATTTGCGTGGTAGCTTGAAAAATACTAATAATTAATCCTACAATTAAAGCTGATAAAAGCATTGGAGCGGATAAAATTAAAATTAAGTATAAAGCTTGAGCGCATATATAAAGTATATAACCTTCAGTCATAAAAATACCTCATCTAAAGCTTTTCACAAGGCCGCTTACCACCAATTCCCAGCCGTCGATCATTACAAATAATAAAAGCTTAAAGGGGGTGGAAATAGCCATAGGGGAAAGCATAAACATACCCATAGACATCAAAACTGAAGCTACTACCATATCAATAACTAAAAAGGGGATATAAATTAAAAACCCAATCTCAAAGGCGGTTTTTATTTCGCTAATCACAAAAGCCGGGAGTAATACATAATTAGGAACTTTTTCCCGGGAGGTTATCTTTTTTAATTTAGCTAAATTAACAAAAAGCTTTAAATCTTTATTCCGGGTTTGGCTTAACATAAATTTTCTTAAAGGCGTAAGCGCTTTTTCTAGAGCCAGATTTTGAGAAATCTCTCCTTTTAAATAAGGCTGCAGCGCCGATTTATTCATTTCCGCTCCTACCGGCATCATTACATATAAAGTCATAAATAAAGCTAGTCCCATCAATACTTGAGTAGGAGGAACTTGTTGAGTGCCTAAAGCAGACTTTAAAAAAGAAAGCACAATGGTAATTCTAATAAAAGCTGTAGTCATCACTAAAATGTAAGGGGCTAAAGTCAAAGTGGTAAGTAAAAGTAAAATCTGCAGGGGCGCCAGCATAGATTTAGGACCTTTGACTAATTCCCCTCCAATATTAATATCAGGCAGCACTAATTGAGGCAGAGGCGCGGAAAAACATTCTTTTAAAGAGAAAATTCCTATAAATATACTTAAAATAATCCAAAAATAATTTTTATTAACCTGCAAATTCTTCACCTCTTTTTTCAAGATCGTTAAATAAATTTTTAGAGGTTTTTTTTAAATCTTTATTTTCTAAATAACTTAATATTTTTTCTTCGGAAATTTCAGCTAAATTTTGAATCTTTTCTTCGGTTACTCCCAATAAAAAATATTTCCCGGCAATTTCAACAATATATAAAAACTGCTTATTCCCTAAAAATTTTTTATCAATAATATTAATTAATTTTTTAGAATTAAAATTTATTTTATTATTAGCGAAAAACTTGCCCAATAATAAAATAAAACCGCAGATTATTATTAAAGATAATATAGTTACAGGCACTTTCTCTAAAGGGTTGAATTCTTTTCCAAAAGACAATTCTTGAGAAAAAATAGGAAAAATTAATAATAAAAATAAACTTATCGTTAATTTAAATTTTTTCATTTCAACCTTCTTTGGACAACCTCTCAAGTAAATAAATAAACCATTGAAACATCGAATGCTTTAGCCTTAATCCCTATTTTATTTTTATTTATTTAAAATTTCTGTTAAACGTATGCCAAAATTCCCGTCTAATTCCACTACTTCTCCCCGGGCAATTAGTTTATTATTTACTAAAATATCTATGGGTTCTCCAGCTTCTTTTTCTAAATTAATCACCGAACCTACTCCCAATTTTAAAATTTCCTTCACAAGCATTTTTGTTCTCCCTAATTCAGCCGTAACGGTTAAAGGAACATCTTTCAAAAGTTCAATACTGCCTCTGGAAGAACTAACTTTTACGCTTTCTTCAATTTCTCCAAACTGCACTGACCGATAAGTTTGTTCGGGTTCCTTTTTAATTGATTCATCATTCTTCAAATTCTTCGCCCTCCTCGCTTAAAACTTTGGAAATTTGAACAGCCATTTTACCTTCTTTAAATCCAGGCCGACCTAAAAATTTTGTCCGATCATTTATTTTAATTTTTAAAGGACTTTGAATAGGCTGATCTAATTTTATTATATCTCCCGCTTCAATTTGCAAAAGATCTTGAAAATTTACTTCCACTCTTCCTAACTCTATAGAAACCGGTATTTTAGCCGATTCTATATTTTTAACAAAAACAGGACTGACGCTCTGACTGGAACTATCGCTTTTAGATATTAAAAATTCTTCAAAACTTGCCTTGGGGATTATTTCTTTTAAATGTTTAAAAGGCAGGCAAAATTCAATATTGCCTCGGCTGCGGGCAATTTGAACTTCAAAATTAGCTAAAACCATTATCTCGGAAGGAGAGGCAATATGAATAGCCAGAGGATTAAATTCAAATTCTAAAATTTCTATTTGCAATTCTATAATTTCGCTAAAAGAAGTCTGATAACTTTCTAATATTTGATAAAAAGTCTTTTTTAAAATAGCCAGCTCAATTTCTGTAAAAGGACGAATTTCCTCGATTGATTCTCCTTTTCCGCCCATTAAACGATCCACTAAAGCAAAACTTAAAGGAAAATCAAAAAACATAATCCCCTTATTTTGAGGATCAATTCTAAAAACTATTAAACAACTTGGGTCTGGAAGTGAATGAATATAAGTTTGATAAGCGCAAAATTTAAATTCCAATAATTTTAGCTCGATTATATCTTGAATTAAAGGTCCTAAAGTTTTTTGAAGTCTTTCGGAAAATTTATGAAAAATTCTACCTAAAAATTTCTGCTGTTCTAAAGAAAATTTTGTTCTTTGACTTAAATTATAAGGTTCTTTTTTTTCTTTTATAAAATCAGAAAAATTTTTAGGATTTTGCAAAATAAAATCCCCCTTTATTGGCAATATTTAATAAAATTCTCTTTTTCCAGCCTATTTACCTTTTTTAAAAATAAGAGGGGGGGAAGGGTTATTTATTTAATTATCTGAATAGCGCTTTCGGTCATCTTATCCATAGCTTTAAGAACAGAAAAATTAGAATCATAAACAATTTTAGTTTGGTTAATATCGGTATTAGTTTGAACAAAATCCACATTAGAACCTTCTAAATGTCCGGGAACAACTCGTCCTAAAGCCCCCTGACCTGAAATTCCCATGACCGCTTGACCGGAATTTTCTGTCTCAATAAAAGTAGTCGTGCTGGATTTATTTAAAGCGGAAGGATTGGCAAAAGAACCAATCGCTAATTGATAAATAGGCATTTTAGTTTTAACGGCTTGTTTAGTAATAGGATTAATTTCCGTGCATTCTCCATAAAGCTTTCCGCCTTCATCAAAATAATAGCCGGTATATTTTCCTCCATAAAGTTTAGATTCCGGATCAAGGGCTAAATTTATAGGACCTGGATTACCGCTGGGGCTGCCATTTTCATCTAATTGATAACCGACTACCTTTAAACCGGTAGGATGAGTTAAATTTCCATCTTTATTAAAAGAAAGTCTTCCATCCCTGGTGTAATGAAGATTTTGTCCGTCGGATAATACAACGAATCCGCTCCCTTGAATGGCTACATTTAAAGGCTCATTTTTAGTTTCATAAATTGGACCCTGACTAAAAACAATCCCTCCAGTTTTATATTTAGCGCCCTGTCCGGCTAAACTATAACTCATATAATCGGTAAAATTGACAGTTTCACTCTTATAACCGGGAGTAAATTGATCTTTAAGATTCCCTAATTGAGTATTTAATAAAATATTTTCCGCTCCTAAAGTATTTCCTATAGAATAAAAATCAAACATTTTTATTTTCCCCCTTATTAAAGATTAAAAATTAAAACTTTATTTTATATTTATTTTAACATAAAATTTTTACCAAAAATTTAACAAAATGTTAACATTTTGTTAAATTTATTTAAAATATCAAACTTCTACTATTTTTATTTCTAAATCTTCCAATATCAAGCCTTGTTCTTTTAAACCTTGTCTTAACTCTTCTAAATTTTCTTGGATAATTTTTTTAGTCAGGCGGGAAGTAGTTTCAAATTCAGCCTTAACCTGTTTGCCTTGGGTTTGAATCTTTAATTTTACCCCGCCTAAATATTCAGGATTAAGCTTAATATTAATTTCATTTTTTCCTTCCAGATTAGAAAGAGTGATTTTTTCAAGCATCTGTTCTAAAACTTCTTCCTTTTTAACACTCTCGGGGAGCTTAACTTTATTAAAAGGAGCAGTTTCTAAATTTTCTACTTGAGAATCTTTAATCTTCATTTTATCTTGAATAAATGCTTCATTTAATGTTCCTTTTTTTATAATTTCATCTAAAAAGGCGGTCATCTGAGGACGGGTATTTCTTTTAGTAAGCTCCGCAATTTGAGAATAACTTAAATCCTTTAAATTTATCCCTTTTTGAGAAAGCATTTTTTGAAATTCTTTAATTCCTACCTGATTGGTGATATTATCTAAATTTAAAGCTTGTTTATCCGCTAAACTTAAAGTATCGGGGTTTTTATAGACTAAACTATATAAATAATTTAAAAGAGGAGAAAGTTCAAGGTCTTTTTTAGCTAAGCCGATCCGGGGAGGAGGATCTTTTTTTTCTTGAGTTTCTTTTTTATCTTCCTCAAGCGCTTTTTTCTCTCCAACTTCATTTAAATTCTCAGATTCTCTTCTTTCTATTTTGCTTTTTTTAGATTCTTCCTTTAAAATTTGAGAAAAAAGTTTGCCGTCTGCTTTAACTTCTTTTAAGGTTTCTTTTT
>JACPDS010000154.1 GCA_016183885.1 Armatimonadota bacterium | reverse complement strand
TTTAAAAAATTTATTAAAAAAAATAAACCTTAATCCTAAAAAATTTTTAACTATCGAAGTTGATGAACATAATGCAGATGCTGGAATTATAACCCGCTGTGAAGCTTTCTTGGACAGCCTTAAAAATATTAAAGCTAAATCTAGTTTAAATAAACAAAAAATTGATTTTAACTTTAAAAAAGATGAAAGAACTTTATTTATTCCTAATATGTGCGATCATGCTTATGCTCTGGAAAGCGCTTTTCTGGCTTGCGGAGTCAAAGCGGAAGTTGTACCTCCATCTAATCAAGAAACATTATCTTTGGGCAGAAAATATACCCTGGGGAAAGAATGTTATCCCGCCATTATCACTACAGGAGATATGCTTAAAGTAATTAAAAATAATGATCCTGAGAAAATTGCTTTTTTTATGCCTACCGCCGGAGGAGGATGCCGTTTTGGATATTATCATAAATTACACAGTTTAATATTAGAAGAATTAAATTTAAAAATTCCTATTTTTGCCCCATCTCAAAATGATAATTTTTATAAAGATTTTGGATTATCCGGCTCTAATTTTATTTATTTAGCTTACTTGGGAATATTAGCGATAGATCTTTTGGATAAAGCTTTAAGGGAAACCCGCCCTTATGAGAAAGAAAAAGGAGAAACTGAAAAAAAATATAAAATTTTTTTAGAAAAAATAAAACAAGGCATCTTAAATAAAGAAAATCTTTTACCTGTAATGAAAGAAGCCCGATATGTTTTTGAAAAAATTAAAGTTCCATCTTTAAAAGTAAAAATTGGAATAGTTGGAGAAATCTTTGTAAGATCGCATTCTTTCAGCAATGAAAACCTTGTTAAAAAATTGGAAAATTTAGGAGCGGAAGTCCATCTCCCTCCTATCTTTGAATGGCTTTTTTATTTAAATTATTTAAGAAAGAAAGAATATTTAAAAAATAAAAATTATTTAAAATTTATGAAAAATCTTATTGAAGAAAAAATTCAAATTTATGAAGAAGAGAGACTTTCCAGAGCTTGGGAAGGGTATTTAAATCTCCCCGAACCTACGGCTGGGGAAAATATAAATTCAGGCAGTCTTTATTTAGATCCTAGTTTTGAAGGAGAAGCTATTTTAAGCTTAGGTAAAGCCGGAGATTATATTAAAAAAGGAATTTCGGGAATTATCAATGTTATGCCGTTTACCTGTATGCCCGGCACAATCGTAAATGGAATGTTAAAAAAATTTAAAATTGATCATCAAAATATTCCTACCCTAAATTTAGCTTATGACGGTTCAGAACAAAGTCAAACTGAAATAAAACTGGAAGCTTTTATTTATCAAGCTAAAAATTATCTCAAGAATTAATATTTTTAAAACTTACCTGTAAAATTCAAGATGTTATTTCAAACTTTTTCTAAAGTTATTATTCTGGATTCATGATTTTGGAGTTGATTTTCATGTTTATCTAATATTTCTAGAATTTTTTTGTTAAATTGCTGCATATCTTTGCGTATTCCCATTAACTGTTTATTTGTTTCATCAATTCTCCCACTTAAGGTTTCTGAAAAAGAATCCAACTTCTGATTTGTTTTATCAAGTCGTTTGTTAGTTCCGTCAATCTTATAATCTAAGACTGAATGACCTTCGGCAATTAACTTTACTTGACTTCTAATATCTTCCAATAAAATTTCAAATCTTTCTTTTTCCATTTTATCTCCTAACTTTTTTAAGAATTAAGTCTGGATTCTTGATAATATTTTTTATAGAAACTTTGATAAGCCTCTTGTTTTCCTTTAATTTTCTGCCACCAAATTCTATTCTCTAAATACCAACGCACGGTGTCTTTAATTCCTTTTATAAATGGATATTCAGGCTTCCAGCCTAAAAAATTGGCTTTAGAAGAATTAATAGAATAACGATAATCATGCCCTAAGCGATCGGTTACTTTTTTAATTAAGGAAAGCGGTTTTTCCATAATTTCTAAAATTAAATGGGTGATTTCCAAATTAGTTTTTTCTTCTCCGGCGCCTAAATTATAAATTTCTCCTTCTTTGCCTTTATGAAAAATTAAATCTATCCCCTTGCAATTATCTAAAACATAAAGCCAGTCCCTTACATTTAAACCATCCCCATATAAAGGCAAAGGCTTGTTTTCCAAAGCATTAGTAATAAATAAAGGAATTAATTTTTCAGGGTATTGGTATGGACCATAATTATTAGAACTGCGGGTAATTACAAGCGGAAGTTTATAAGTGGTAAAATAAGAATATGCTAATAAGTCCGCGCCGGCTTTACTTGCGGAATAAGGAGAACTGGGGTTTAATAATGAATCTTCGTTAAATGAACCTTCTTTAATGCTGCCATAAACTTCATCCGTAGAAATATGCAGAAATCGCTTAATTTTAGCAAAACGCGCTGCTTCTAAAAGAGAAAATGTTCCATAAACATTGGTGGTAATAAAATCATCCGCTCCTAAAATAGAACGATCTACATGAGTTTCCGCGGCAAAATTAATAATTGCATCAACATCTTC
>JACPDS010000146.1:1808-4890 GCA_016183885.1 Armatimonadota bacterium | reverse complement strand
AGGAGGCTCTTTTTTCTATACTAAAGTAGTCAAAAAGCCCGGTTCTTCTATCCCGCTGCCTTCTTTACAAAAAACTACTGAGGGTCAAGTAGGTCTTCAAGCGGCCCAAAAATTACTGGATGAGTACCCACAATTTGTCAAAAGAGCCTTTATCCAGCAACAAATTGAGGGCACTTTAAAAACCACTATCGGAAATAACTGGATGCTGGAGGCAGACGGTAAAAGCATGACACTCACCAATCAAGGAACCAACAAAATCCGCTTCACTAAAATACCTAAAATCGCCACCGGCAGTAGCAAGGTAAATACCCCCTCTGAGATTAAGCAGGAAGAGATAAAAACAGGTGATTTACTGGCTATTCTTTCTACGGGGGCTTATAATTATTCGATGTTTAGTCATTATAATCGTCTTTGCGCGCCAGCGGTAGTGCTTATTAAAGATAAACAAGCTAATTTAATGGTTAAAAGAGAATCTTATAATCAATTAATCCAAAATGATCTTATTCCGGAAAGATTAATTTAGATAAATTAAGTATTAAATATGAACCTTAAAACAAATATTTCTAAAATAATTTTAAATCCGCCTATCATGAATGCTGCGGGTCCGCTCGTAAGAGATTATCAAAGCGCTTATAATATTTCTCAAACTAAAGCCGGAGCTCTTGTAACCAAAACCATTTCTTTAAAAGAACCAAAAATCCCTAAACCATGTATGGCTCAAATTAAAGGGGGGTTCTTAAATTGTGAAACCTGGTCAGAAATGCCTCTTTCAATGTGGCTTAAAATGCTCCCTAGAATAAAAAAATTAAATCTGCCTTTAATCATTAGCCTTGGCTATACTGCTAATGATATTGCCGAATTAATTCCTCAAATTGCTCCTTATGCAGATGCTATAGAACTTTCCACCCATTATTTGGGAAATGAAATTAATGCTTTTAAAGAAACTGTTTTTGAGGCTAAATCTAAAACTAATTTGCCCATCTGGGTAAAATTAAGTCCAAATCTTTCTAATTTAGCCGAATTTGCCCTCGCGGCGGAAAATTCTGGAGCAGATGCTATTGTAGCTGTAAATTCTTTTGGGCCTGCCATGATAATTGATCTGGAAAGCGGATTTCCTATAATGGGAGCTTCATCTGGATATGGATGGCTTTCCGGGCCGGCTATTTTCCCAATCGCCTTAAGAATTGTTTTTGAATTAAGTCAGGGCTTGAAAATTCCTATTATCGGTGTAGGGGGAATTAGCAGCGCTCATGAGGTTATACAAATGATTATGGCTGGGGCTAAAGCTGTTCAAATTTGCACTTCAGCCATCCTTCAGGGTCCAAAAATATTTGATAAAATTGCTCAAGGTTTAAAAGATTTTTTGCATCGGCATAATTTATCGGGCTACGAAGAAATTCAAGGATTAACTTATAAAAAATTGAAAAATAAAAAAATAAATTATGCTGAAATTTCTATTAAAATTAATTCTAATCTCTGCAATGCCTGTGAACTTTGCAAAGTAAGTTGTCCTTATTATGCTATCGAAATTAAAAACACAGCTAAAATTAATAAAGAGCTTTGCTTTAGCTGCGGACTTTGTATAACTCGTTGTCCAAGAGGAGCAATTAAAATCATAAATAATAATAAATAGTAAATAATAAGAAGCGCCAAGAAAACCAAATAAATAAATTTACAAAGAAGTTAAGGCTTGCGCTCTTTACGCTTAAGACTGAATAAAAGGGGGGCAAATGGAAAAAAATACATACATTAAAAAATTAGAAGATAAGTGCCGGCAATTTCGCAAAGATCTTTTAATTATGCTGGAAAATGCTGGAAGCGGACATTCGGGAGGATCCCTTTCTTCGATAGAAATTCTAGCCGCGCTTTATTTTTTAAAAATGAAGCATGATCCTTCAAATATTAATTGGCCCGATCGAGATTATTTTATTTTGTCTAAAGGTCATATTTGTCCGGCTCTTTATACAATTTTAGCCCATGCGGGATATTTCCCTAAAGAAGAATTAATGACCTTGAGGAAACTGGGCTCTATTCTTCAGGGACATCCTCACCGCCTAAAAACACCTGGAGTAGAGGTTTCCTCCGGTTCATTGGGACAGGGTCTTTCTATCGCTAATGGCATAGCCTTATCTTTAAAATTAGATAAAAAAATTAATCGGGTTTATTGTTTAATAGGAGATGGGGAATCCCAGGAAGGGCAAATTTGGGAAGCCGCTATGACTGCCGCTCACTATAAATTAGATAATGTTTGCGCAATATTAGATTATAATAATTTGCAAATTGACGGGTGGATCGAAGAAGTAAAGGGAATAGCCGAGATAAGAAAAAAATGGGAATCTTTCAACTGGCATGTAATTGAAGTAGATGGACACAATATTGCGGAATTATATGCCGCTTATAATCACGCCGAACAAATCAAGGGAAAGCCTACAATTATTATTGCATGGACAATTAAGGGAAAAGGGATTTCTTTTATGGAAAATGTTGCCGGCTGGCATGGGAAGCCTCCTAATAAAGAAGAATTAAAACAAGCTTTAATAGAATTAGAGAATTAAAATAAAAATTAAAAAGGTGATTTTATGAAAAAAATGAAAGCTACTCGAGAGGGTTATATAGAAGGTTTGCTTAAATTAGGAGAAATAAATCCTAAGGTAGTAGTTTTAGATGCCGACCTTTCTAAATCTACCCTAACTTATCGTTTCAGGGAAAAATATCCCGAACGCTTTTTTAATTTAGGCATTGCCGAACAAGATATGCTCGCTACAGCTGGAGGTCTTGCCTTAGCGGGAAAAATTCCTTTTGTTTCCACTTATGGAGTATTTGTAGCCGGGCGAGCATGGGACCAAATTCGCACTACAATTTGTTACGGAGAATTAAACGTTAAAATTGGAGGCGCTCATGGAGGAATTTCTGTCGGCCCTGATGGAGCTACGCATCAAGCCTTAGAAGAAATAACCACTATGAGGGTTCTGCCCAAGATGACGGTAATTGTTCCCAGCGACGCAATAGAGACTTATAAGGCGGTTATACGGGCGGCAGAAATTAGCGGGCCGGTTTATATTCGCTTTGGAAGAGAGGCTGT
>JACPDS010000146.1:0-1767 GCA_016183885.1 Armatimonadota bacterium | reverse complement strand
ATTGTTACCGAAGAAAATACTTCTTTTAAAATTGGAAGGGCGGAAATATTTAATGAAGGAAAAGATGTAGCCGTAATTGCCTGCGGAGTAATGGTTTCCGAAGCGCTGGAGGCGGCTAAAATTCTAGAGAAAGAAAATATTTCCGTTAAAGTAATTAATTTGCACACCATTAAACCGATTGATCAAGAAACAATTTTGCAGGCTGCTTATGAAACTAAAGCCATTGTAACTGCCGAAGAACATCAAATTTTTGGCGGATTAGGAGGAGCTATAGCCGAAGTAATTGTTAAAAATTATCCTGTCCCCATAGAAATGGTCGGTATTTTAGATCGCTTTGGAGAATCCGGAGAACCCTTAGAATTAATGAAAGCCTTTGGACTTACAAAAGATGAAATTATACGGGCTGTTTATAAAGTCTTAAAAAGAAAAAATTAATTAATGAAGATAAAATTTCTGATTTGGGAAAAACAGAAATTCTTAAAAAAAAATATCCCGGGATACAATATTATGATTTAAAAGAGAATTTTTTAATGCCCGGCTTAATTAATGCTCATACCCATCTTTATAGCACATTGGCGCGGGGATTATCTTTAAGGGCAAAATTCTCTACTTTTAAAGAAATTTTAGAAAATTTATGGTGGCATTTGGATAAAAATTTAAAAGAAGACGACATTTATTACAGCGCCTTAATAGGGGGACTGGAAAGCATCAAATATGGCGTCACCACTATTATTGATCATCATGCCAGCCCCAATTGCTTAAATAATTCATTAGATATTATAGATAGCGCGCTTTCTAAAATAAATTTGAGAAGGATTCTTTGTTATGAAGTTTCTGATCGCGATGGGGAAAAAATTGCCCAAACCGGAATCGAAGAAAATATAAGATTTATTAAAAAATGCGAAAAAGAAAAAAATAATTTTTCCAGAGCCTGCTTTGGTCTGCATGCCGCTTTCACTTTATCTAATAAAACTTTAGAAAAATGCATGCAGGCTAATTATAATAAAAGTTATTTTCATTTACATTTAGCTGAAGACAATTTGGATTTGGAAGAAAATTTAAAAAATTATAATCTTTCCCCTATACAACGGCTTAATCAAATAGGATTATTTGATTTTCCAATTTTAGCCGCTCATTGCGTGCATATTTTGCCAGCGGAAAAAACAATTTTAAAAGAAAAAAATATCAAGGTAATCCATAATCCTCAATCCAATATGAATAATGCGGTGGGAAGGGCTTATATCCCCGAAATGCTTAAGCGGGATATTTTTATTTTATTGGGAAGCGACGGCTATACTCTTAATATGTTTAATGAGGCAAAAATAGCTCCGCTCCTCCAGCGTTCTTATTTAAAAGATTTAAATGCCTTTAATTTAGATAAACTTTATAAAATTTTATTTTTAAATAATTCTAAAATAGCGGGCTTTATTTTTAATAAAGTTTTAGGGGAAATAAAAATCGGGGCTGAAGCTGATTTAATAATTTTAAATTATTTTCCCCCTACAGAGGTTAATGCTTCTAATTTTATGTGTCATTTTGTGCTGGGCATGGATCCTTCGATGATTTCTATGGTAATAATTAAGGGGGAAATAATTTTTAAAGATAAAAAATTTACCGGCTTAAATGAAATAGAAACTTATAAAAAATCTCGAGAAGTCTCTAAAAAACTTTGGAGGCGTTTATAGGAAAATTTAATATAAAAATAGAACTTAATTATTAAAATTAATTTAACTCGCCGCAGGCTGTAAATTTATAAAAAACTTTTTG
>JACPDS010000143.1 GCA_016183885.1 Armatimonadota bacterium | reverse complement strand
TTAATCGCAAAATTATTAGAAGCAGAGCGCTTAAACGCTTATTATATTCAAATTTTAATTTTTGCCGGGATAAATATTATTTTAGCCGTAAGCCTTAATTTAATTAACGGCTATACCGGTCAATTTTCCTTAGGACATGCCGGTTTTATGGCAATTGGAGGATATTTATCGGCTTCTTTAACAGTTCTTTTAAAATGGCCGGATTTTTTTTATTTTTGGCCAAGCAGTCAATCCCCTTTAATTTTTCCCCTTTCTTTAATTATCGGAGGAATAGGTTCTGCTTTGACTGGAATTCTTGTGGGATTACCGGCTTTAAGATTAAAAGGCGATTATTTAGCTATCGCCACACTGGGGTTTGGAGAGATTATCCGGGTAATTTTATTAAATATTAACGCTACCGGAGGAGCTCGCGGACTGCCGGGAATCCCGTCTTACACAAATTTCTTCTGGGTTTATTTCTGGGTTATTATCACAATCTTTGTAATTATTAACTTAATAAATTCTTCTCATGGAAGGGCAATTATTTCTATCCGGGAAGACGAAATAGCTTCTGAATTAATGGGAATAAATATTACTTATTATAAAGTTTTAGCTTTTGTCTTAGGAGCTTTCTTCGCGGGAATCGCGGGAGGATTATTCGGACATTATCTTACTATTTTAAATCCCAATAAATTTACCTTTATTTTATCAATCGAAGTTGTGGTAATGGTGGTCTTGGGAGGGATGGGTTCAACAAGCGGAGTAATTTTGTCGGCAATAATTTTAACTATTCTGCCTGAAGCTTTAAGAAAATTATCTTCCATTCCGGATTTAATCGGAGGGGGAGCGCCGATTTTAAAAAATATTTTAAGCGTCTTTTCCGAACCGGCCATGAGGATGGTTATTTACGCTTTAATTCTTATTATATTAATGATTACCCGCCCTCAAGGATTAATGGGAAACAAAGAATTTTCTTTAAAATTTTTTAAAAAAAATAAAATAAAATGAGCGCTCTTAGCATAAAAAAACTTTCTAAAAATTTTGGCGGGCTTAAAGCTGTCCAAAATTTTAATTTAAATCTAAAAAACGGAGAAATTCTTGGTTTAATCGGTCCAAACGGCGCCGGAAAAACGACTATTTTTAATTTAATTACCGGTCTTATAACCCCCTCAAAGGGGGAAATTTATCTTCAATACCAAAAAATCAGCTCTTTAAAGCCTTATCAAATCACTCAAAAAGGGATTGCCAGGACTTTTCAAAATATTCGTCTTTTTAATAATTTAAGCGTTCTGGATAATGTAAAAGTCGCTTATCATTTTAATTGCGGATATGGAATCCTAAAAGCTCTATCTCACAGTCCGGATTTTTATAAAAAAGAAAAAAATTTGGAAGAAAAAACTATAAAACTCTTAAAAATTTTTAATCTTGAGAGCAAAAAAGATGAATTAGCTAAAAATCTGCCTTACGGCGAACAAAGAAGGCTGGAAATTTCCAGAGCTTTAGCGGTTTTTCCTAAAATTCTTCTTCTAGACGAACCTGCCGCGGGCATGAATCCTCAGGAAAGCCGGAATTTAATGGAATTAATAAAATTTATCAGGGATGAATTTACGCTCAGCATAATTTTAATCGAACATGATATGAAAGTAATCATGGGAGTCTGCGAACGAATAATTGTTTTAGATTACGGCGAAATTATCGTTAATCGGAGCAAACGGAGCGGGAAAATCCACTTTGCTTAAAACAATTTCAGGGATACTAAAATCTAAAGAAGGTGAAATTTATTATCAAAATAATTTATTAAATAATATTCCCGCTCATTTAATTGTAAAGGCGGGAATTGCCCATGTTCCCGAAGGAAGAAAAATTTTTGCCAATCTTAGCGTTTTAGAAAATTTGGAATTAGGAGCTTATTTGCAAAAAAATAAAAAAGAAATAAAGAAAAACTTTGACAAAATATTTTCTCTTTTTCCCCGTTTAAAAGAAAGAAAAAACCAGTCCGCCGGCACTTTAAGCGGAGGAGAACAACAAATGCTGGCAATCGGAAGAGGATTAATGGCTCAGCCAAAACTTTTATTGTTAGATGAACCTTCAATGGGTTTGTCGCCTATTTTCGTAAGAGAAATTTTTGATATTATTAAAGAAATTAATCAATTCGGCGCCACTATTTTATTAGTTGAACAAAATGCCCATATGGCTTTATCGATTGCCCATCGAGCTTATATTCTAGAGACAGGGAAAATAGTTTTAAAAGGCGGCGCTTGCGATTTAGCTAAAATGGAAGAAGTAAAAAATGCTTATTTAGGAATTTCTTGAAAAATTTACATATGAAAATTATTATCGCCGGAGGAGGTCCGGCAGGAATAGCGGCTTCAATTTCCGCAAGCAGATTGGGCGCGGATGTAACTTTAATTGAACGCTATGGATTTCTTGGCGGAATGGGCACGGCAGGGCTTGTTCATCCATGGATGAGTTATTATTCCGGAGAAAAACAAATTATCGGGGGAATTTTTAAAGAAATTGTAAATCTCCTGAAAGAAAATAAAGCTTTTAAAGACAGCCAGCACCTGGGGATGAGGCATCACTTATTTGACCCTGAAATTCTTAAAATTATCCTTCAGGATTTAGCCCTTAAAGCGGGAGTAAAACTGCTTCTGCATACTTTTGTCTTTTCTTTAGAAAAAAAAGAAGATAAAATAATTTCCCTAAAATGTCTAAGTAAATCCGGGATAGAAAAAGTTAAAGCTGATCTTTATATTGACGCTACAGGCGATGCCGATTTAGCATATTTTGCCGGCGTTCCTTATAAAAAAGGAAGGCCGAAAGATAAATTAATGCAGCCGATGACTTTGCATTTTAGAATGGGGGGGGTAAACGAAGATAAAATGCCCTCCAGAGAAGAAATAAATAAAATTTATCATTCAGCTAAAAAAGAAGGACGTTTAAATAATCCCCGAGAGAATCTGCTTTGGTTTGACACTGTAAGAAAAGGCGAAATTCATTTTAATACTACCAGAGTGCTGAAAGTTGACGGCACCCGGAGAGATGATTTAACTAAAGCGGAAATAGAGGGAAGAAACCAAATGAGAGAAATAATTAATTTTATTATAAATGAAATTCCCGGATTTGAAAAAGCTTTTCTCGTTGCCTCGGCCCCTCAAATTGGAGTGAGAGAAACAAGAAGAATCATCGGGCATTATATAATTACTAAAGAAGATATTTTAGGGGGCAGGAAATTTAAAGATCGAATCGCCTTAGGCTCTTATGGCCCTGACATTCATAATCCAAAGGGCGGGGGAACATATCAAATAACTCTTCCTCCCGGATTATATTACAGCATACCTTA
>JACPDS010000142.1 GCA_016183885.1 Armatimonadota bacterium | reverse complement strand
AAAAATAAATGCTATTAATTATCTTGGTGACTTTAATTTAGCGGGAGAAGCTTGGATTATTAGTAATTATTTAAAGCAAATGGGAATTGATATAATAGCTAAAATTACTGGAGATAGTACATGTAGTAATTTAATGGATGCTCCAATGGCAAAGTTAAATATCGTTCAGTGTGCAGGCTCTATGACTTACCTAGCTAAAGAAATGGAAGAAACTTATGGCATACCTTTTTTAAAAGTAAGTTTTTTAGCTATGTTTAACAATTCATCCCATGTTTTAGGAACTTGAAAATTAAACTTAGAAAATAAATCTTTATTATAAAAAAGAACATAAATACTTTTATTAAAGGGAATCGTCCAAAGTTTTTCGTTGAAAGTATTGGCATCTAAAAATACAGGGAAAATATCATTTAATTCTAAAGTATTTAAACCGTTTACGCCTTTAACATAATTTTCGATAGGAACAATAGCATTATATTCAATAAATTGAGTAGTCCAATTTTCATAAACCTGAGCAATATTAGGAGGTTGTTTTAAAGCTAAACTTCTTAAAATTTCGCTGTAAAGAGCATGGTAATTATTTCCGGCTAATAAAGTAGAGCTGCTTACAAAACGTTCTTCAACTTTTATTTTAGGATGATTTCGATTAAATTCGCTAATTAATTGACGTAAAATATCGCCTCGCTGTCCATCCATAGCATGCCAGAAAGTAATTATCCGCTTGTTTTTATCAAGAAATGCGGAGGAAGCCGGAAATATTATCAAATATAAACTAATAAAAACCAAACTTAAAATAAAACTATAAAATAAAACTTTTTTTCTTGCTTTCATCTTTAATTGCTCCTTTTTTATTTTTTACAAAGAAAGACTTACTGATAAAGCGGCTTGATTAATCGCTTGTAAAATTAACTGGCTGGGTTTAGCCTCCTTAGGAATTTCAAAAACTAAATAACCAAAATTGGTCCCTCCCGGCCGCAATATAATTAACCAGAAATTACTTAAACCTTCAATAAAATTATAAATATTTTTATGATTATCAATCAAATAAAATTTCCCAGTATAAGTCTGCACCAGATCGGAAATATTTTGTTGAGAAAGATAAACCACCACGAATTGATAGTTATTCTTGGGTTTATAATAATCTTTAATAGTATTCACTAATTCCACATTGGTCACCGTAAGTAAAAATATTCCGTTGGAAGCTGAACGGGGAACGAAAGCTTCAGGCGGAGTTTCTTCTTTCTCTAAAGGAGGATTATAAGTGGTATTAGTTTCTGAAGATTCAATCTGAACTTTATTGGTTAAAGTCTCATATTTATTTTTAGGCGAAGTAATTTTTAAAGCTTCTTCTTCCCCATCCCATTCTACTCCAAAACCAGCCGCCTTAGCGACTTCTTCAATAGGCAAATAAAATTTTTTATCTAAAATTAAAAAAGAGATATCTACTTTTTTATCATTGATTCTTATAAATTTTGAAGCAGTGTTATATTGTATTCTTATCTTTAAATTAGAAGCTACAGCTTGAACGGGAAAATAAGCCAAATTATTCTTTATAATCGGTTTAATATTTAATTTCACCCCGTCAATAAAAATATTGTATTTATTTTGAGCAAGGGTAAAATTAAAAAATAAACTAAAAATAATTAAAATAGTTAAAATAATTAAATTTTTAATTTTCATAATACCCCCTATAATATAAATTCTAAAAACCAAATCCTAAATTCTATTTAATTAAGTTTCTTCCTTTTTCGTTCTTTAAATTTACAAGCAATTAAACTTATAAATTCAAAAACTATTGTAGAGGCTAATATAGAGGTAATTTCTCCAGAATCATAAGGGGGTAATACCTCTACTAAATCAAATCCAATAAAATCTAATTCTTGCAAATGACGAACCAGTTCTAAGGCTTCAAAGCTGGAAAATCCGCCGCATTCGGGATAAGATGTTCCCGGAGCATAAGCTGGATCAAGAAAATCTATATCAAAAGAAAAAAAGACTTTTTTATTATTTACACGATCTTTAATAATCTTGGCTGTTTCTTCAATGCCTAATTTTCTTATCTTATTAGCGGTTAAAATTTCATATCCTAAATCTTTCACATTTAAATAATCTTCTTTGGAATAAATTGAACCCCGCATACCCGCTTGAATAGAGTTGTCAACTAGAATTAATCCCTCTTCAACCACCCTGCGAAATTGGGTGCCATGAGTATAATTTTGCCCAAAATAATTATCCCATGTATCGGTATGAGCGTCAAAATGAATTAAAGCTACCGGTCCATATTTTTCAAAAACCGCTCTTAAATGAGCTAAAGTAATCGAATGATCCCCTCCCAATAAAACCGGAATTATCCCTTTCTCTAAAATAGGAATAACTTGTTCTTTAATTTTTTTATATGATTCTTCAATATATCCCGGCACAACTATTAGGTCTCCATAATCTATACCGGAAGTAATTGAGGCGTTGCGAATGGCGGAAGGAGCAAAACGCGCTCCTACTCGAAAAGTAGAACCGGTATCAAATGGAACTCCGGCCACTAAAAAATCTATGCCTTTTAAATTCTGCGCAAAAGGCAGACGCATGAAAGTACGAACTCCGCAAAATCTAGGATAAACTAAAGGATCAAGCGGTTGATATTTTTCCATTTTCCAACACCTCTTTAATTTAAAAAAATCTAACTTATCACAAAACTTCCGCCTTGCAAATCCGCATAATTACTGTATCTGCAAGAGAATATTCCTTAAAATTTTCATCTTTTTATTTAGCGGGGGCTGTCCAAAAAGCCCCTTTAAAACCTTGCTGGCTTAAGCGGGTTCAATAAATTGAACCCCTACAAATATAAATCCCTACCCTTTTTGGACATCCCCTCTACATTTGGCATAAATACCCTCTTTCGGATCGAATAAATCTAACCTCTACATTTTCTACTTTTTAAACATTTAGATTTTGATATTGTTTAGAATTTTCCGCCTAAGGCGGATCAACCTATGGCTGAAAATATTAGAATTTAGAATTTTTTTTAACCTGTAGGGGTTTGATTTATCAAACCCGTTTCGGTTTCACTTATTTTCTTAAAAAATAACAAAATTTTGCGGCCGCTTTTTAAAAAAAATCTAAATACTAAATATTAAACACTATATTGTTATTCACCAACTTATAAAAATCTTTTTAATTTCATCTTTATCTTTAAAATTAATATAACCTTTTTCTTTGCCAAACTTATATAACTCATAAGTTAATCTTACGTCTTCCTGACAATATTTTTTTAATTTCTCCCAATTGCCCTCTTTAAACCAAATTAAAGCTTGATAGCCGTTAGCAATCTTTCCTGAGCCTAAAGTAGAACGCGTTAAATTATCCAGGCTGACTCTAAAACCTAAAATCTCTTTGACTTTTAACATCAAATCCAATGTATTAAGTTGATTTAAATTAAAATTACTATACGGTTTTAAAACTAAATAATCAAAATCAATTAAATTAAATCCAATTACCTGTGTTGATTGCTTAAATTCTTCTATTAATTTATCAACTTCTTCTTCGATATAAAAACAATATTGATCATTTAAAACTTTATAAATACATCCTATGGAAATTTGCATTAAATCAAGCCGATCTCGTCCTATTTCATTAAATCCTTTTTGAGTCTCTAAATCAAATACTAAGATATTTTCCATAAAGTTTCTAAATTTAATTCTTTTAATTTCTCTAAATTAGGAATTCCTTCTTCATTCCAGGCGCGCAGATTATAATATTCAGAAAGCATTTTATCATATTCAGCTTTAGGGATAAACTTGCCTTTAGCTTTGCCGTTAGGCAGCGGATCTTTAAAAATACGCTCGGGAGGATAATCATCTTTTCTTCTGAAGCCTTCTCTTAAATTAAAAATTCGTCCTAAATTCCAAATTCTTTCTCCCTTTTTAAAAAGTTCTTCTGATGTATTTTTTTCTTCTAAAAATAATTCTAAAAATTTAGCTAAATCCTTAAAATCAAAAGACCAAAAATCGCAAATTCCAATTGATGATTTTAAAGCCGATAAATTCTGTTCTTTAATCACTAATTCAGCTTTTCCTTCTATGGTGAATGGATCTAAATCTCCGAAGGCTTCTTCTCCAATCGGCCAGGCTCGCAGGTGGCAGGCTCCTCTATCGGAAGTAGCGTAAGCCAAGCTCATCCCCCATGACCCGCGCGGTTCATAGCCGGGAAATTCCAAACCCTTAATCTGCATGGCAAATTCCCTGCCCCCGTATTTTTCACTTATTGCGCGCACGCCTTGAGCCAATACTTCCCCGATTCCTTTTCTTTTTGCCACTAATTCGGGAATTTTAAGATAATTTTCTTGATCTCCAAATTTAATCCCAAAATCATACATATTTCTTTCTGTTAATTCCATAACAAAAGCAATCGTATTCCCCAAAGAAATTGTATCTAAGCCGTATTGATCGCAGATTTTATTAAACAAACTAATTGCTTTAAGATCGGAAATTCCGCAATTTGAACCAGCTATCGACAAAGTTTCATATTCAGGACCTTCTATTTTTACTCCATCAATTTCAATAAATTTTCCGCAAGCTAAAACACAGCCAAAACAAGCTTTTCGTTTTTTTAATTTCTGATTAATGCTTTGAGAGTTAATTTTTTCCGATTGACGGAATGTTGCCATTTGAAAATTTCTAGTCGGCAAAACCCCTGAAGAATTTGCCATAGATATTATTATTGGCGTCCCGTCGGTATAAGCCCAGAGATTATTTTTATTTAAGCTTTTTTTATTAATATAATTTTGGGCTTTTTTTAAAAATTCTTTTGGGCGATCTATTTTAAATCCTTTTGTGCCTTTAATAGCTATAGCTTTTAATTTTTTACTCCCCATTACCGCCCCTATTCCGCCGCGTCCAGCTTGACGATAAAGTTCAGTGGTAAGGCAGGAATAAGGCACTAAATTTTCTCCCGCCGCTCCAATAGAAATAATTTTATAATTATCATCTTTTAAAGTTTCTCTTAACTTATATTCTACTTCATGGGTGGATAAACCCCATAAAAATTCGGCTTTATGAAATTTTACTTCTGCATTAATAATTTCTAAAAAAACAGGCTTAATTGAGCTTCCTTCAACAATTATTCCGTCTAAACCGGCAAATTTAATTTCTGAAGCTAAAAACCCGCCCACAGAGCTGTCTAAGATAGTCTGAGTAGCCGGAGATTTAGTAATAATGCATAACTTTGAACTGGAAGAAAGAGGAGTTCCGCTAAAGATGCCCGGGAAAAAAATAAGTTTATTATCTTTTCCTAATGGATCAATTTTGGGAGCAAGTTCTTCTATAAGATATCTAAAACCTAACCCTTTCCCTCCATAAAAATTTTCTGCCCATGAGAAATTTAATTTTTCTAAATTAAATTTCTCATAACTTAAATTAATTCTTAAAATATTTCCCGTATAAATACTCATATTATTTTAAAATTAAAGCTTGATGAAGACAGCTTTTTACGCATTGAGGTTTGCCTTTACACATATTGCAAATTTGGGGGAAATTATCTTTCATAAAAATTACGCCTTGAGGACAAGCGCTTTTGCAAATTCCACAACCATTGCATAAAGCTTTATTTAAAATTAAATAATTATTCGCTTCTAAACTAATCGCGCCTTCAGGACAAACCTTTATACATTTCCCGCATAAATTACAAAGCTCGGCTTTAACTTTTAAGTCATCATCTTGATACTGATAAGTGATAATTAAATTAGCTTCTTTAGGATTAAAAATATCTAAACGCGTGGTTGAACAAGCTAATTCGCATAAATGACAGCCAATACATTTTTCTTTAACAAATTTAAGATTCATCTTTAGTAATTTCAAAAACTCTCATGTTCTTTTCATCAATACAGGGTATGCGGATACTATTTTCTTTTTTCCCCCAAGGAATCTTCCCTCCAAAACGTAAAACCTGAATCCAGGGATAAAGCAAATAATAAACATGGGAGCAAAGTTCTACCGCAATATGGCTGTCTAATTCCCAGCAATCGCCTGTTTTATATCCCATCATACATTTTCCTTTGGATTTAACTACTTTTAAGGTTAATTTTGTTTTATCCATATTTACATCCTAAAGACAGCTTAATTCTTTTTGATGAATAACTTTAAATTGATTTTTAATTTTTTTAAAAACTTCTTCTAAAAGAGTTAAAAAAATATCTATTTCCTTTTTAGTAATAGTTAAGGGCGGCTCCAAACGGATTACTTTAGCGTTAATCATTGTTCCGGCAACTAAAACTCCCCGGTCAAATAAATTTTTAGCTATTTCAAATCCTATCTCATCGTTAATAAATTCCATTCCCAAAAGCAATCCCATGCCCCTAACTTCAAGGCATAAATCGCTAAAATTTTTAACTATTTTCTTTAATTCTTTTAATAAATAATCTCCCATTAAAGCCGCGTTTTGCATTAAATTTTCTTCCAGCATCACATTAATAGCGGCAATAGCGGCAACGCAGCAAATTGAATTTCCTCCAAAAGTCGAAGAATGAATAAAAGGATCGGGGATTAATTTTTGCCAAATTTTAAAAGTTGAAGTAAAAGCTCCAATGGGCATCATTCCTCCGCCGAAAGACTTTCCCAAACATAAAATATCCGGCGCTACTTTAAAATGTTCGCAGGCAAAAATTTTTCCCGTTCTTCCCATTCCAGTTTGAATTTCGTCTAAAATTAAAAGGGCTTTATTCCTCCGGCAAATTTCTTTTACTTTAATAAAATAATCCAGCGGGGGAACATTTACTCCTCCTTCCCCTTGAATGGGTTCTAAAATTACCGCGGCAATATCATCTCCAATTAATTTAGCGTCTTCAAAAACATCTTCAATCACCTTCCAATCTCCAAAAGGAACATGTGTAAATCCGGGAACAAGCGGCAAAAATGGTTTGCGAAATTTCTCTTTAGCGGTAGCGCTTAAAGCTCCCATACTTTTACCGTGAAATCCGCGCGTAGCCGCGATAAAACCTTTTTTGCCTGTGTAAAATCGAGCAAGTTTCAAAGCTCCTTCAACTGCTTCTGTTCCGCTATTAGTAAAAAAAGCATTCTGCAAATCTCCGGGAGTAATTTGAGCTAAGAGTTTAGCCAACATTGCTCTAGGAGGATCTATAAGTTCCTGGCTGGGCAAAGATTGTTTTTTTAATTGATCTAAAATTGCCTTTAAAATTTTAGGATGGCGATGCCCCATATTATAAATACCGTATCCGCCTAAGAAATCCAAATAAATTTTTCCTGAAACATCAATAAAATTATTGCCTTGATCTTTCCATTCTACCGCCGCATAATTATTAGAAAGAGATTTTCGATATTCCAAAAAACCGGGATTTAAATAATTTTTAAAACCATCTAAAGTTTCTTGAATAATCCATTCCTTTTCTTTTTCATTTAGTTCTTCTTTGGCAATAAAATTTAACATTTCTTGAGATTGTTTAATAATTTCTTGAAGATCTTTTTTCATTATTTCCTCCTATGTTAACCACAGAGGACACAGAGAAAAAAATTATTTTCCGCCTTTGGCGGAATCTTATCCTTCCAGAAACAAGACTCTGCGTTCTCTTAAAAATTTATCTTTTAACTACATAAATCCTTGTCAAAAATAATTGTAGAGGGCACAGAGAATTTATTT
>JACPDS010000147.1 GCA_016183885.1 Armatimonadota bacterium | reverse complement strand
TATTCCACAGGATCTTCAATAGTCATAATATTAATATCTTTATTATTAATCGTGTTTAAAGCGGCATATAAAGTCGTTGTTTTTCCTGAACCGGTGGGACCGGTTACCAAAACAATCCCATGAGGTTGTTTTACTCCTTGTTCAAATTTTTGCAGATTAATTTCAGAAAAACCTAATTGGGATAAAGTTAAAAGCATGGAAGTACGATCTAAAATTCTCATCACCACTTTTTCGCCAAACAAAGCCGGCACGCAAGAAACTCTAAAATCAATTGTATTTTTACCTACGGCAAGCTGCATTCTTCCATCTTGAGGAAGACGCTTTTCGGCTAAATCTAAATTAGACATTACTTTTATTCTAGAAACAAGAGGAGGATGAATGGCTTTAGGAGGACTCATTACTTCATGCAAAACACCGTCAATTCTATATCTTACCGATAAACTATTCTCAAAAGTTTCAATATGAATATCAGAAGCTTTACCTTCAACGGCTTGATTTAAAATTAAATCTACCAATCGAATAATCGGAGCTTCTTCTTCGGAAGCTGCGCTTGCGTCTAATTTTATTTCTTTAGGTTTTAATGAATCAAGCGGCTTTTGTTTTACCTCGCTTACAATTTTTTGCCAGCTCTCCAGCTCTTTATAAACTTTATTCCATGCTTTAAAAATCGAGTCTGAAGAACTAAAAACAGGCTGAATCTCATGACTGGTGCGTAATTTTAAGTCATCTAAAGCAAAAATATCCAAAGGATTAGACATAGCCACAATTAATTTATTTCCTTTTTTGCCTATACAAACTAATTTATGAGCTTTAGCCATACTTTCAGGAATTAATCTTCCGATTTCCGCCTCTACAGTAATACTATCTAAATCAAAATATTCTACTTTAAATTGTTCAGCTTTAGCTTCCATAATTTGCCTGCGATTTAAAAGATGTAAATCTTCTAAGATTTTTTCATAAGGCTCATTATTGGCTAAATGAGTAGAAATTATCATTTTTAAATCTTCTTCGGCGATTAAATTTTTATTTTTTAAAAAATCTAAAAATTTATCCATTACCAAAGTGGGCATATTTTTTTATTCCTCCTTATCTTTATTAATTAACTTTTGCTTCTTTTAAAATTTCCCTAAGAGCTAAATCATAGTGTTTAATAATTTTTATTTCATTATTTAAAGGGTTTACCATAATAGAAAGAGATTGTTCATAATTACCCAATTCTATTACTAAACTGCCTTGAGGAATTCCTTCCGAATTAAATTTCAAGGGATTTGTCCCGGTGATGCTTAAAATAAACACGCTTTCGGGTAAATTTACCGAGATTCCTTCATTAATATTATAATAATTCTCTCCCAAGAAAAAACTTGATTCATTAATACTATCTAAAGCTAATTGTCTTGTATAATATAAATCAGCGGCAATTTTTTTACTTGCTTCGCCAAGCAGTAAATCATATTTTTTTCTTTTTTTAAATCCATACCAGTGTTTTAAACTTCTAAAAAATATAATCACTAATATTAAAAGAAAAACAATTTGACTTAAAGTTAATAATTTTTCTATAGCTTTGGTTTTCGGCAGAGGTGAAATCGGCATAATCGGAAGCGAAAAACTTTTCTGGGATAAATCATTTTGATCAATAACTTTTCCCGATTCCATTAATAAATTAGGTTTAAGTTTGACAGTGCTTTTTTGAGGTAAATTTAAAGCGCCCTCGCTTAATTTTCCTTGTTCGGATATTTTATAATTATAATCTTCTAATTTAAAATTAGGAGGCGGGGGCGGGTGAATAGGACCTTCAAACTTTTCTCCAAAGCTTCTAAGAGCCAAAAGATAAATGATTATAATGCCAAATACTAAATGCCAAATACTAAATACTTTTACTTTCATTTTATGCCTAAAGCTGTAATATCTTTCCAATAAACCACTTCAAAAGATTTATTGGCGCTGAGCGGTTTAACAATAGGAAATCCCGGAGGAGAAGAAATTTTTAAGCGTTGATCGTAAATTAAATTAACATTAATATATCCTTGATAATTATTCTTAGCCGGCTCAAAAGGAAGCGCGCTATAAACCGCTCCGATTAT